>NZ_JYGR01000004.1:0-114487 GCF_000960035.1 Streptococcus oralis subsp. oralis | reverse complement strand
AGATATTCAATTTTGAGTAGGTATTACTCAGAGTTAAGTGACGATAGCCTAGGAGATACACCTGTACCCATGCCGAACACAGTAGTTAAGCCCTAGAACGCCGGAAGTAGTTGGGGGTTGCCCCCTGTGAGATATGGAAGTCGCTTAGCTTTTATCCGCCATAGCTCAGTTGGTAGTAGCGCATGACTGTTAATCATGATGTCGTAGGTTCGAGTCCTACTGGCGGAGTATAAATCGAAACGTTCAACTGAGCGTTTTTTTATTTATAAATATAATGGACTGTTGAAATTTCAAATTTTAATTTTTAAATCTATAATTACCTCTTTATTTTATTTTTAGTTCGTTTAGCCCTAAATTCTTCTTTTATAGGATTTGAAGCTTTTTTAGTTCCTTTTTTTGTTAGACTAGTGTTACTAATAAGAAAGGGAATTTTTATATGCTTCAGAAATTTTATGATCGAGCATTTGTCTTTTTGAAACTAGTTGAACAAGAATATGCCTCTTTAGGCCAGAGTTGTTCAGAGTGGGAATCACTTCATCTTCGTTTTTTACTATATTACTTAATCCGATTTAAAATAAAAAGTGATAGGGACTTTTCACTATATCACTTTAAAACAGCTTATCGTCTATATCTAGATAAATTCCTGCAAGGTGGTATAACCCTCATCCAATAGGAAGCATCTATATCATAATTACGAACGATAGTTGTAGCTAGTTTTTAAAAAATATAGAATTAGCTTATAATAAAAGGCTTCTGTATTTAGAAATGAGAGAATTTCCAAATCTTTTCTACTGTTTCTTCTTGATAAAATAGTGTTTTTTTCTTATAATAAATTGTAAGATATAATTGCGGGTGAGATTCCTGCCATGTATATGAGAAAGGACGAGCTGCTAGTAGCTCAGACGAATTTTATTATGACTTCAGTTGTTGTTGTAGGTACCCAATGGGGTGATGAAGGTAAAGGGAAAATTACAGATTTTCTTTCAGCTAATGCAGAGGTAATTGCTCGTTATCAAGGTGGTGATAATGCTGGTCACACGATTGTGATTGATGGTAAGAAATTTAAGTTGCACTTGATTCCATCTGGAATTTTCTTTCCTGAAAAAATCTCTGTTATTGGGAATGGGATGGTTGTAAACCCTAAATCTCTAGTAAAAGAGTTGACTTATCTTCATGAAGAAGGTGTGACAACAGATAATTTGCGCATTTCGGATCGTGCGCATGTCATTTTACCATATCACATTGAATTAGACCGTTTGCAAGAGGAAGCTAAGGGCGACAATAAAATTGGTACTACAATCAAGGGAATCGGTCCAGCCTATATGGATAAAGCTGCTCGTGTTGGAATTCGTATTGCAGATCTTTTGGATAAAGAAATTTTTCGTGAGCGTTTGGAACGCAATCTTACGGAGAAGAATCGTCTGTTTGAAAAATTATATGACAGTACTCCTATTTCAATTGATGATATTTTTGAAGAGTACTACGAGTATGGCCAACAAATCAAGCAGTATGTGACAGATACATCTGTTATCTTGAACGATGCGCTTGATAATGGCAAACGTGTACTATTTGAAGGTGCGCAAGGTGTCATGTTGGACATTGATCAAGGGACTTATCCATTTGTTACTTCTTCAAACCCTGTCGCTGGTGGTGTGACAATTGGGTCTGGTGTTGGTCCAAGTAAGATTGACAAGGTTGTAGGTGTCTGTAAAGCTTACACAAGTCGTGTAGGAGACGGACCTTTCCCAACTGAATTATTTGATGAAGTGGGAAATCGCATCCGTGAAGTAGGTCATGAATACGGTACAACAACTGGTCGTCCACGTCGTGTGGGTTGGTTTGACTCAGTTGTGATGCGTCACAGCCGCCGTGTATCTGGGATTACCAATCTTTCATTGAACTCTATCGATGTTTTGAGTGGTTTGGATACTGTGAAAATCTGTGTCGCCTATGATCTTGATGGTCAACGTATTGATTACTATCCTGCTAGTCTTGAGCAGTTGAAACGCTGCAAGCCTATCTACGAGGAATTGCCAGGTTGGTCAGAAGACATCACTGGAGTCCGTAATTTGGAAGACCTTCCTGAGAATGCACGTAACTATGTTCGTCGTGTAAGCGAATTGGTTGGTGTTCGTATCTCAACTTTCTCAGTAGGACCTGGTCGTGAACAAACTAATATTTTAGAAAGTGTTTGGTCATAGGAGATTTTTAAGATTAGTTTAAGACAGGTTGGGTATACTATAGACAGTTACAAGAAGACCTCCTAACTTGTTGTAACAAATATCCTAAACTTTTCTTTTTCATAATAATCTCCCTATTAAGTCACCGCATTCGGTGGCTTTTTTTGTGTTGAGAATCATGATATAATAATAAAATCGACAAGTAGGAAAAGAGAAAAACGATGAATTATACAGTTGAAGAAAAAGAAGCCTTTATGAGAGAGGCTTTGAGAGAGGCTGAGATCGCCTTAGAACACGATGAAATTCCAATTGGTTGTGTGATTGTCAAGGATGGAGAAATCATTGGTAGGGGGCATAATGCGCGCGAGGAGTTGCAACGGGCGGTCATGCATGCAGAAATTATGGCTATAGAGAATGCGAATGTGAGTGAAGAGAGTTGGAGACTGCTTGATTGTACGCTTTTTGTGACCATTGAGCCTTGTGTTATGTGTAGTGGTGCGATTGGGCTTGCCCGTATTCCAAACGTAGTTTACGGGGCTAAAAACCAGAAATTTGGTGCAGCTGGAAGTCTGTATAATATTTTGACAGATGAGCGTCTCAATCATCGTGTAGAGGTGGAAACGGGAATTTTGGAAGATGACTGTGCAGCGATTATGCAGGATTTTTTCCGAAATCGACGGAAAAAATAATTTCTCTTTAAAAATCGAGGGGAATGTGGTATAATAAATAGTGGAGCAACAGTTCTGCGTGAAGCGGGTCAGGGGAGGAATCCAGCAGCCCTAAGCGAGTGTGAATTGTGTGCTCTTTTTTCGTGCTTTTTTCGAATAAATAAGATAAAATAGCCTAGAATAAATGATTATAGAAAAGAGAAAAATATGAAAATTCGTGGTTTTGAATTGGTTTCGAGTTTTACAGACGAAAATTTATTGCCGAAACGAGAGACAGCTCACGCGGCTGGTTACGACTTAAAGGTTGCTGTGCGTACGGTTATTGCGCCAGGAGAGATTGTTTTGGTTCCGACAGGGGTTAAGGCCTATATGCAGCCGACAGAAGTGCTCTATCTCTATGACCGTTCATCAAACCCTCGCAAGAAGGGCTTGGTCTTGATCAACTCTGTGGGGGTCATTGATGGGGATTATTATGGAAATCCTGGGAATGAGGGACATATTTTTGCGCAGATGAAGAATATTACAGACCAAGAGGTTATTCTTGAAGTTGGGGAACGTGTGGTCCAGGCTGTCTTTGCTCCATTCTTAATTGCAGATGGAGATGAGGCATACGGTGTTCGGACAGGTGGATTTGGTTCGACTGGGCACTAAGATGAAGATTATCTTTGTACGTCATGGGGAGCCAGATTATCGTGAGTTAGAGGAACGTTCTTATACAGGTTTTGGGATGGATTTAGCACCTTTATCTGAGAAAGGACGGCAACAAGCTCAGGAACTTTGGCAAAACCCTTTGTTACAATCGGCTAATCTACTAGTGACTTCAGCAGTAACGAGAGCTTTAGAAACGGCTTTTTATGTATCTTGTGCTACTGGCCTTCCTTTGAGGGTGGAGCCATTATTGCATGAATGGCAAGTCTATGAAAGTGGCGTAGAGAATTTTGAAAAAGCTCGTACTCTGTTTCTAGATAATAATGGGTCCTTACCTCCTAATAGTCCTATTCAATATGAGACAGCTACGGAAATGAAGTCTCGGTTTCTAGAATGTATGGCTAAGTATAGAGACTACCAGACTGTGGTAGTTGTCGCTCATCGAATGCTCATGCGCCAGTTTGTTCCAAATGAGAAGATTGATTTTTGCCAAGTGATTGAGTGTGAGATAGAGATTTAGAAAGAAGCACAATGAAATGAGTTATAAGGATTTTCAGGCTTTTAGCGCCGAGAATTGTCGAGGGTATAAGAAGATTTTTGAGATTAGTATTGGAGGGTTTCTTTACCTAGCATTTCTCCCTGATGCCTATCATAAAATTCTGTGTATTTCTTCAGACTACATGTCAATCATTGATAGCGAAAATGGGCAAGTAACACCGATAGACGGAGATTACGATGAGGTAGAGTTAGTAGCCATGTGTGAGGGATATGATTCACCTATCCCTATCGCTGGTCAATACGGTGGAAATCTCCCTCTGGATAATGACAAAGACATCAGAGTGAAAATGGATAAAGACCAATCTGAAGATTATCCCATTTTAACTATTTATTGGGAAAAAGATAAGGAAGATAGAAGTCAAATCTATAAAGGTTGTTTACCCTATATTTTTGGATTTAGCCCTGATGGTCAGTATTATGTCCATGCGGATGATGGCGGACTCACTGTTTTGAAAAGAAATAGTCATTAATATAAAAATTAATAAGAAATTTTAAAATGAGAGGATTAGAATTATAGCGAAGAAAAAAGCGACATTTGTGTGTCAAAATTGTGAATATAATTCACCTAAGTATTTAGGACGCTGTCCAAACTGTGGAGCCTGGTCTTCTTTTGTAGAAGAAGTTGAGGTCGCAGAAGTCAAAAATGCGCGTGTGTCCTTGACAGGTGAGAAAACCAAGCCCATGAAACTGGCTGAGGTGACTTCCATCAATGTCAATCGAACCAAGACGGAGATGGAGGAATTCAACCGTGTACTTGGAGGCGGAGTGGTACCAGGGAGTCTCGTCCTTATCGGTGGGGATCCAGGGATTGGGAAATCAACCCTTCTCTTACAAGTATCGACTCAGCTGTCCCAAGTAGGGACTGTTCTCTATGTCAGTGGGGAGGAGTCTGCCCAGCAGATTAAACTCCGTGCAGAGCGCTTGGGGGATATTGATAGCGAGTTTTATCTCTATGCAGAGACCAATATGCAGAGTGTTCGATCCGAGGTGGAGCGCATCCAACCAGATTTTCTCATCATCGACTCTATCCAGACGATTATGTCTCCTGAAATTTCAGGGGTGCAAGGATCTGTGTCTCAGGTGCGTGAGGTGACAGCTGAACTCATGCAGTTGGCGAAGACTAATAACATTGCTATCTTTATCGTAGGACATGTGACTAAGGAAGGAACCTTGGCAGGTCCGCGTATGTTGGAGCATATGGTGGATACGGTGCTTTACTTTGAAGGGGAGCGCCACCATACCTTTCGTATCTTGAGAGCAGTCAAAAACCGTTTTGGTTCCACTAATGAGATTGGCATCTTTGAGATGCAGTCGGGCGGATTGGTTGAGGTACTCAATCCGAGTCAAGTTTTCCTAGAGGAGCGTTTGGATGGGGCTACTGGCTCGTCAATCGTTGTGACCATGGAAGGGACTCGTCCGATTTTGGCGGAGGTTCAGGCTTTGGTAACACCAACCATGTTTGGAAATGCTAAACGCACGACGACAGGACTTGATTTCAATCGTGCAAGTCTGATTATGGCTGTTTTGGAAAAACGAGCAGGGCTTCTCTTACAAAATCAGGATGCCTATCTCAAATCTGCTGGTGGCGTGAAATTGGATGAGCCTGCTATTGACTTAGCCGTTGCAGTGGCTATTGCCTCTAGTTACAAGGACAAGCCTACCAATCCTCAGGAATGTTTTGTGGGTGAACTGGGCTTAACTGGAGAAATTCGGCGCGTGAATCGTATCGAACAACGTATCAATGAAGCGGCAAAACTGGGCTTTACCAAGATTTATGTACCCAAGAATTCCTTGACAGGAATCACTCCACCCAAGGAAATTGAAGTCATTGGTGTGACAACGATTCAGGAAGTTTTGAAGAAGGTCTTTGCATAATCCGTGACAAATCCTCTTAAAAATGATAAGATAGGAGAAATATTTGATTGTCAAATTTTTGAGGAGGGAATCGTGTCGTATTTTGAACAGTTTATGCAAGCCAATCAGGCTTATGTTGCCCTACATGGGCAGTTAAATCTGCCACTTAAACCCAAAACCAGAGTAGCTATCGTGACCTGTATGGACTCACGTCTACACGTTGCGCAAGCTCTAGGTTTGGCCCTTGGGGATGCTCATATCTTGCGGAATGCGGGTGGTCGAGTAACTGAGGACATGATTCGTTCACTAGTGATTTCCCAGCAACAAATGGGGACAAGAGAAATCGTGGTGCTTCACCATACAGACTGTGGAGCTCAAACCTTTCAAAATGAAAGTTTTCATGAACATTTGAAACACGAGCTCGGAGTTGATGTATCTGATCAAGATTTTTTACCATTCCAGGATGTTGAAGAGAGTGTGAGAGAGGATATGCAATTGCTTAGAGAGTCTCCACTGATTCCTGATGATGTGGTTATTTCAGGTGCTGTCTATGATGTGGATACAGGAAGTATGAGAGAAGTATACTAACTTTGTCTCGAAAAAATCTCATCCTAGCATAAAATCGATTGTTAAAATGTAGGATTTTTAGATTTAATATAGCTAATATAAAATAGTATAAAACAAGGGTATAAATGTTTACTCTTGTTTTATTTTTGATTGAAAAATAAAGGAAAAAGCGCTACAATGGTAGATGGAAAATGTTGTGTAAAAACAAGTGATACATAAATACCGGAGGAAATCATGTCTTTTTCTGATTTAAAGCTGTTTGCCCTTTCTTCTAATAGAGAATTGGCAGAGCGTGTGGCGCAAGAAATTGGGATAGAGTTGGGGAAATCGACTGTTCGCCAATTTTCGGATGGGGAGATTCAGGTCAACATTGAAGAATCAATCCGTGGAAAACACGTCTTTATCCTACAATCAACTAGTTCACCTGTAAATGATAATTTACTTGAAATTTTGATTATGGTGGACGCATTGAAGCGTGCTAGTGCAGAATCTGTCAATGTTGTTATGCCTTACTATGGCTATGCACGTCAGGATAGAAAAGCGCGCGCGCGTGAGCCAATCACTGCAAAGCTCGTTGCAAACATGCTAGAAGTTGCTGGGGTAGATCGTTTGTTGACGATTGATTTGCACGCTGCACAGATTCAGGGATTCTTTGATATTCCCGTAGATCACTTGATGGGTGCTCCATTGATTGCGGACTATTTTGAACGTCGTGGCATGGTTGGCTCTGACTACGTGGTTGTCAGCCCAGACCATGGTGGGGTGACTCGTGCTCGTAAATTGGCAGAGTTTTTGAAAACTCCGATTGCGATTATTGACAAACGCCGTAGTGTAGACAAGATGAATACCAGTGAAGTGATGAACATCATTGGTAAGGTAGAAGGTAAGACTTGTATCTTGATTGACGATATGATCGATACAGCTGGAACTATTTGTCATGCGGCAGATGCTCTTGCTGAAGCAGGTGCTGTTGAGGTTTACGCAAGCTGTACGCACCCAGTTCTTTCTGGGCCAGCTATGGACAATATCCAAAAATCAGCTATTAAGAAATTGGTTGTTTTGGATACTATCTACCTACCAGAAGAGCGTTTGATTGATAAGATTGAACAAATTTCGATTGCTCATCTTCTGGGCGATGCTATTATCCGTATTCACGAAAAACGTCCTCTTTCTCCCCTATTTTGTATTGAGAAAAAGATTTAAAACTTACAACTGAAAATATGTGAGTTATAATGGTAGAGAATCTAATAGTAATGAAAACTTTGTTTTAGAGTATATTATAAGAGATTCTAAACAGAGATTTAATAAATCCATAAATCCAAAGAAGTTCCAGTATATATTGTTCGTTTTTTGCGTATGATCTATTAGTTGGCATAGATTAAAAACGCTTTCTTCTTTTATGTAACGAAATTTTTACTTGCTTTATTAGATTTTTTTAAAAAATTAAAAAAATACTTGACAATCACCATATATGTGATATACTTTAGATAATAAGGCAAGGCCTTATAAATTAAATAAGAAATTAAAGAGGAGATAAAACAATGAAGAAAGTTTTATTATCATCAGTAGCAGCTCTTGCTGTATTCTCAGCAGCAGCTCCAGCATTTGCATCTGACAACTCATATAGCTCAAATGCATTGATCCAAAAACACTATGTTTCAGAACGTGACATTGCTGACGAAGCAAACACACAAGTTGCAAAACACGAAGCTGAAATCAACGCAGAAGCTGAAAACGATGCAGCAGTTGTAGCAGCTAAAGCAGCTCTTGAAGCATACGGATCAGGTCACCTTTATGACACTTACGTTGCAAAAGTTGAAGCAGCTCGTGCTGAAGCACGTAATGTAGTACGTAACAAATATGTGGCTCGTCTTCAAGATGCATACCGTGACACTGCTGTTGCTGAAGGTAAATACTGGAACGACCCAACTGGCGTTCAAGACAACAAAACACGTGAAATGCGTGATGCAGAAGATAAAGCTCTTAACCATGGTGGTGTAGCTGATCAAGCAGCAACTGATCAAGCAGCAGCAGCTAAGCCATCAGCTAAACCTGAAGAAGGTAAACCAGGTGTAGCTGATCAAGCTAAAAAATCTGCTGAAGCAGCTAAAAAAGCTGGTGTAGATGCAAAAGCTGGTCAAAAAGCTCTTCCAAAAACACACGCTGCTAAATAATTCATTTATTTGGTGAAGTATCCTATCACTGAAACTTTGTTTCAGTGATTTTTTTGATAATAGATATATAGTAGAATAGTTGAAGGAGAAAAAATGAGTAAACGTTCTAAAAAAACCAAAGCATCCATTTGGAAAATTATTCTCTCCGTGCTTACAGTAGCGCTTGTTGCAATAGGTGGTTATTTTGTATTTAATGGTTTTACAACTCCAAAGGGAACAACTAACGAACCAGAAGTTACTCAGGGAGCATCGAAACCGGCCTATGTTGTTAGTGCAGAAGAAAAAGAATATCTTTCAAATAGATTTAAGGGCTTAGCTGCAACTAATTCTGAAACAATTGCTTATGTTTATGCTCCTGGTACACAGTTAGACGAGCCTGTTGTTCAAACAAAGGACAATGAGACTTATCTAAATAAGACCTTTGAAGGTGAACAGGTGCCTTATTTGGGTGCGGTATTCATGGATGCTGATAATAAGAAAGATTTTAGTGATCATTTAACTTGGTTATTTGGTCATGCTAGAGGTAGTAAAGTTGGTGATCATCGTATGTTTAATGATGTGAACTACTATAGTCGCCAAGAATATTTTAATGAGCACCCTTATGTTGTTGTTGAAACACCTGAGAGGAAGTATTACTACGAAGCTGTTGCGATGATTATTGTACCAGAAGAAACAGCCTTCTATCGTACTAGTTTTGAAGATGATAAAGATTTTGAAAAACAGTTAACTACTATTTATGATACAGCAGAGGTTAAGAAACCAAATGTAAAAGTATCTGCTACAGATAAGTATCTTGTCCTTTCAACTTGTCGTGAAGAGGATGAAACTATTCGTGCAAATCTCTATCTTCGCCAAATTCCTGATTCAGAGATGGATGAGTTTGTGAAGCAACATGGTGATCAACTTGCATATAAAGCAACTAGATAGGCTAAAATAAATAAATTTTTAACTTCTTAAATCTGCTTAAAGGTTTTAAGAAGTTTTTTATATTAAAAATAGTCGGTATTTGTGAAATATGCTATACTGAGAAAAAAGGAGGATTTCTATGAGCCAAGAATTTATCAATCCAAGTGATGGTGTGATCCGTCAGTATCTGGAGACCAGTAAAACGTTAGCGGTAGTGGGCTTGTCTGACCGTGAGGAAACAACTAGTAATCGAGTGACCAAGGAAATGCAAGCTCGGGGCTATAAAATCATTCCAGTTAATCCCAAGGCTGCAGGTGGGGAAATTTTGGGAGAGAAGGCTTATGCCAGTCTAGTTGAGATTCCTTTTCCTGTCGATATTGTCAATGTATACCGACGTAGCGAGTTTTTACCAGATGTGGCGCGTGATTTTCTCAAGGCTGATGCTAAGATTTTCTGGGCACAACTGGGACTTGAAAGCCTAGAAGCGGAAGAAATCTTACGTGCTGGAGGATGTGATGACATCGTGATGAATCGCTGTATCAAGAGAGAACACACACGCTTAATTCTTGAACAATAAAAGGTAGCCAATGGGCTACCTTTTGTCTTAGAAAATACCAATCAATGCCTGCATGCCCAGACTGGTAAGGATGATGGCAATCCAGCAAAGGGCTCCAAGAAGAATGGATTTACCGCTGGATTTGACCATAGCTACTAGATTGGTTTTGAGACCGATGGCACTCATAGCCATGATAATGAGAAATTTGGAGAGTTGTTTAAGAGGGGTAAAGAAGCTACTAGACACACCGAGAGAGGTAAGGAGAGTCGTTAAGAGAGAGGCCAGGATAAAATAAAGGATAAAAAGTGGGAAAACTTTTTTCAGTTGTACGCCTTGTTTATTTTCTTGTTGGCGACTTTGCCAGTAGGAGAGAAAGAGAGTGATGGGAATGATTGCTAAGGTGCGCGTGAGTTTCACAATGGTTGCGGACTCAAGGGTATTGGTCTGATAAAGACTGTCCCAGGAGCTGGCGGTAGCCGTTACAGAGGAAGTGTCATTGACCGCAGTTCCTGCAAAGAGGGCGAAGCCATCATTGGATAGATGAAGCCAGGTTCCTAGAGTTGGAAAGATGAGCGCAGCCAAGACATTGAAGAAAAAGATAACGGAAATTGCTTGGGCAACTTCCTTTTCTTTCGCGTGGATAACGGGTGCTGTCGCCGCAATGGCAGAGCCACCACAAATAGAAGAACCCACTCCAATCAAGGTAGCTAGTTTTGTATCCAGTGAAAAGAATCGCTGGAAGAGGTAGGCAACAATCAAGGCTATTGAAATGGTGGAGAGGATAACAGGGAGCGAAGATTGCCCAACCGCGAAGACTTGCGAGATATTGAGACCAAAACCAAGCAAAATAACGGCATATTGGAGCAATTTCTTAGAACTAAAGGCTAATCCAGCATCCAATTGTTTGTAGGAAGAGAGAAAAGGATGGAGGAGCATCCCCACAAAAATCGCAAAGACAGGTGCCCCCACGACAGGAAAGAAACCTCCTAGGTACCAAGATATGATAGAAATGAGAAGGCAGGTCAAGATTCCTGCTCCATTTTTTGATAAAAATGACATATAAACCTCCGAAATAAGCACTTATTATTATAGTCCTGTCGAGAAGAAAAGTAAAATAGAAAGTGAAAAATGCAGGTTTCAGATGGATTTTGCGGTCAGGGAGCTTTTGTAGTATAATAGTACTATGTTCTGTAAGCAAGGGGGATATCTATGGACTTAACCAAGCGCTTTAATAAACAGTTAGACAAGATTCAAGTTTCGTTGATTCGCCAGTTTGACCAGGCTATTTCAGAGATTCCTGGGGTCTTGCGTTTGACCTTGGGGGAACCTGATTTTACAACACCAGATCATATCAAGGAGGCAGCCAAGCGAGCCATTGACCAGAACCAATCCTACTATACTGGGATGAGTGGTCTGCTGACTCTACGTCAGGCGGCTAGTGACTTTGTTAAGGAAAAATACCAACTGGACTATGCTCCTGAAAATGAAATCTTGGTTACAATTGGGGCGACAGAGGCTTTATCTACTACTTTGACAGCTATTTTGGAAGAGGGCGACAAGGTGCTCTTGCCAGCTCCTGCCTATCCAGGATATGAGCCGATTGTCAATCTAGTTGGGGCAGAGATTGTCGAGATTGATACAACTGAAAATGGTTTTGTCTTGACTCCTGAGATGTTGGAGAAGGCCATTTTGGAACAAGGGGACAAGCTCAAAGCGGTTATTCTTAATTATCCAGCCAATCCGACAGGAATTACCTATAGTCGGGAGCAGTTGGAAGATTTAGCTGCTGTTTTACGTAAATACGAGATTTTTGTTGTCTGTGATGAGGTTTACTCAGAATTAACCTATACAGGCGAAGCCCATGTATCTCTGGGAACTATGCTGAGAGACCAGGCTATTATTATCAATGGCTTGTCTAAATCGCATGCTATGACAGGTTGGCGTTTAGGCTTTATCTTTGCTCCTGCAGCTTTCACAGCACAGTTAATCAAGAGTCACCAATATTTGGTTACTGCCGCAAACACTATGGCTCAACATGCTGCGGTGGAGGCTTTGACCGCTGGTAAAAACGACGCAGAGCCTATGAAGAAGGAATACATCCAGCGTCGAGATTATATCATCGAAAAGATGACTGCTCTTGGTTTTGAGATTATCAAACCAGACGGTGCCTTCTATATCTTTGCTAAGATTCCAACAGGTTACAATCAAGACTCCTTTGCTTTTCTGAAGGATTTTGCCCATAAGAAGGCCATTGCCTTTATCCCTGGTGCCGCCTTTGGGCGTTACGGAGAAGGCTATGTGCGTCTGTCTTATGCAGCCAGCATGGAAACAATCAGTGAGGCCATGAAACGACTTGAGGAGTACATGAGAGAAGCATGATTCAGTCTATCACGAGTCAAGGTCTCGTACTCTACAATCGTAACTTTCGTGAGGATGACAAGCTAGTCAAAATTTTTACCGAGCAGGTGGGCAAGCGCATGTTTTTCGTCAAACACGCTGGTCAGTCCAAACTAGCTCCTGTTATTCAGCCCTTAGTGTTGGCACGATTTCTCTTGCGCATCAATGATGACGGGCTTAGCTACATCGAGGACTACCATGAGGTGATGACCTTTCCAAAGATTAATAGTGATCTCTTTGTCATGGCCTATGCAACCTATGTGGCGGCTCTTGCAGATGCTAGTTTGCAAGATAATCAGCAGGATGCCCCCTTGTTTGCCTTCTTGAGAAAGACCCTAGAGTTGATGGAAGAGGGTTTAGATTATCAAGTTTTGACCAATATTTTTGAAATTCAAATCTTGACTCGATTTGGAATCAGCCTCAACTTTAATGAGTGTGTCTTTTGCCATCGGGTTGGTCAGGCTTTTGACTTTTCTTTTAAATATGGAGCCTGCCTTTGCCCGGAGCATTATCATGAAGATGAGAGACGTTGCCATCTGAATCCCAATATCCCTTATCTGCTCAATCAATTTCAGGCTATTGATTTTGAAACCTTGGAGACTATTTCGCTTAAGGCAGAAATCAAGCAAGAGCTACGCAAGTTTATGGATCAACTCTACGAAGAGTACGTTGGGATTCACCTAAAATCAAAGAAATTTATTGATTCCCTAGCGGACTGGGGACAATTACTAAAAGAGGAAGATAAATGAAAAAAATTGCAGTAGATGCTATGGGGGGCGATTATGCACCTCAAGCCATCGTTGAGGGTGTCAACCAAGCCCTTACTGACTTTTCAGATATTGAGGTTCAACTCTATGGAGATGAAAGTAAGATCAAGCAATATCTAACGGCGACAGAGCGTGTCAGCATTATCCATACGGATGAGAAAATCAACTCAGATGATGAGCCGACAAAAGCTATCCGTAAGAAGAAAAATGCCAGCATGGTATTAGCAGCCAAGGCTGTCAAAGAGGGAGAAGCAGACGCTGTCCTCTCAGCTGGGAACACAGGTGCCTTGTTGGCTGCAGGATTCTTCATTGTGGGTCGTATCAAAAATATCGATCGTCCAGGACTCATGTCTACCTTGCCGACCATTGATGGGAAAGGCTTTGACATGCTAGACCTTGGAGCCAATGCGGAAAATACAGCCCATCATCTGCACCAATACGCTGTCCTAGGTTCCTTCTATGCGAAAAATGTTCGTGGGATTTCGAAACCACGTGTTGGTTTGCTCAACAATGGAACAGAAAGCAGCAAGGGAGATCCGCTTCGTAAGGAAACATACGACTTGTTAGTAGCTGATGAAAGTTTGAACTTTGTCGGAAACGTGGAAGCGCGTGATCTGATGAATGGCGTTGCGGATGTTGTCGTAACAGATGGTTTCACGGGAAACGCTGTTCTCAAATCCATTGAAGGTACAGCTTTGGGAATCATGGGCTTACTTAAAAATGCTATTACGGGTGGTGGCCTTCGAGCGAAGCTAGGTGCTCTACTTCTCAAGGATAGTCTTAAGGGGTTGAAGACACAGCTCAACTATTCAGATGTTGGAGGAGCAGTTTTGTTTGGTGTTAAGGCGCCAGTTGTAAAAACTCATGGCTCAAGTGATGCCAATGCTGTGTACAGTACGATTCGTCAGATTCGTACCATGCTAGAAACAGACGTAGTTGCTCAAACTGCGCGTGAATTTTCAGGAGAATAAAAAAGATGACAGAAAAAGAAATTTTTGACCGTATTGTAACCATTATCCAAGAGAGACAGGGAGAAGACTTTGCCGTAACAGAGGCCTTGAGTTTGAAAGACGATCTAGATGCGGACTCAGTGGATTTGATGGAGTTTGTCTTGACACTAGAAGATGAATTTGGTATCGAAATCACTGATGAGGAAATCGATCAACTTCAAAGTGTAGCGGATGTAGTAGCGATTATTAAAGATAAAAAATAGCCAAAAGCAACATGCAAGTCATGTTGTTTTTTTATTTGCAGAAAAAAGAGAAACTTTTAGTAGAAATTGCGAATAAAGAGATGAGAAAGAAAAAGGAGGAATGTTTATGTATGTGACCGGTTTTTATCCGTGGTTCATTAAGTGGTTTTTAAAATAAAAATGAATGAATTGTTCATTTTCGAATTGTTTTTCGAATAGATAGGTAAGGAAAAGGGAAGGAGACTATGTGATGTATTTACCAATCTTATTGCCATGGTTGATCAAATGGTATTTAAAATAAATGAAATTTACCTGTTCATTTTAAATTACTTCTCGAATAAAAAAGTGAGAAGAAAAGGAAGGAGATAAGGAAATGATTTCAGTAATTTACCCAATCTGGCTATTTAAGTGGCTTAGAGGTTAAAGATTAAATATATAGAAAAAATAAGGAGAAAAAGATGACAAACTTTGACAAAATGGAACAGAACTTTGTAGCTCTTACAGAAGAAGAGTTGACGGATGTGGATGGGGGGTCGGTTACCGCTGTAGTTGTAGGAGGTGTCTTACTAATTGGTGGTATTGCTTGGGGCTATTTTATGTAATAATAAGGAGAGAAAAAATGAATTTAAATAAATGGACAGAATTGACAGAAGAAGAATTGATGAATACAGAAGGTGGATTAATTACCATAGCCACGATTGCTGGAGGAGTAGCAATTTTCCTTGGTGGTCGATTAATTGGTCAAGATTTAAAACGTAAATTTGGATAAAAGTAGACTTGTATGAAAAATCTAAAAAATGTAATGGGAGCAGTTCTAATTATTTTTGGAGTGCTTTGCATATTGGGAGATTTAAATGTAATCACCTTTAATGTTGAAAAATATTTCCAAACAGAATTAGTTGTTCCGATCCTTATTTTGATGATGAGTTACTTGGATTTAGCTAAAGACAAGGTTTAAAGAGAACTATTTTTAGTGTATGGCAACTGCTATTGAATAGTCATCTTTTAGTTATTATCAATGAAATAAGAACTAATTTAGGAATAGTAGGGATTTTGGTTGGAGTAGCTATTGGATTAGCCAGTATTATTTAAAAAGGAGAGAGAAAAATGAAAGAAATGGATAAAAAATTTGATATCATGACAGAAGAAGATTTGGCTCTTACTGAAGGAGGCTTCATTGTCACTACTTCCACAGCAATAGCTTGGGGTGTATTAGGAGTAGCTGCTTATATGTATGGGCGTTATCTAGGAAGTAGACGTTAATCTAAATATAGAAGTAAATTAACTATGAATCGTAACCTAAATCTCAATACATTGTTACCTAAGCTAGCCACTATACTTCCTTTGTTAGGAATAGGTCTTAATCTTACGCTTGATCTAATTCGTACGGGTTCGCTAGTATCTTTTGATTGGCAATGGAGTTTAATAGGTTTGATTGTTGCAGGCTATTTTGGTATTTTTTGTAAGGATTTGAAGAAAAATAATCAAAACTATAAATGATGAATCTGAATGGAAAGGATTTTGTGCATGTAAATGGCGGAGTTTTTCCACCTTGTTTTATCCAGAGACCTATCCGATTCTGCTTAGTTTGTTTTATGGAGGATACAAGTACAAAACAACAGATAGTAAGATTGGGAATTGATGGAACATCAGATTGGAGTTTGAGATGAAAGTTGTTCAATTACTAGGAAAAGCTTGGCCAGAGTTTATTGTATTGTCTAGCTCGATGGCTTATCTAATGATTAGAATTGTGGCCGATATAAACAAGATACATCTACCTACATGGTTTGAATATTTTGATCTACTTACGATCTCCTTGTTTTTAGTGGTATTTATTTTACTGTATCGGGGCCAAGGAGAAAGAAAAGGAGAATAGAATGATTAGGATTGTAAAATATTTTCTACTATATTATTTTCCTATTTTTAATGAATATTTTCATCTTTACGATTCTAGCAACTCTTGGATTTCAGCTAACAATGAGTGAAAGTAGTTATCTGGTGCCACCTGCGTTTGCGTTTATCGTTTTATACGCCATTCACAAAAGAAGTGGGAAAGGCAAGAAATCTGTGTAATTGAATATTCTAGGCAGGACTCTTGTTCTGCCTATTTTCTTTGGTAAAAGTGCTGTTCAGGTGAGAATATTGTTTTTTCAGAAATAATTCCCCTATTCCTTCCTTGTTTGGTTAAAATAATCTTACAAAGTTTTTAAGAGATTATTAGAAAAAAGGAGATGGATATGAAATTTGGGAAAAGGCACTATCGTCCCCAGGTGGATCAGATGGATTGTGGCGTGGCTTCCTTGGCTATGGTCTTTGGTTACTACGGTAGTTATTACTCCTTGGCTCATCTAAGAGAGTTAGCCAAGACGACCATGGATGGGACGACGGCTTTGGGGCTTGTAAAGGTGGCAGAGGAGATTGGGTTTGAGACGCGGGCTATAAAGGCGGATATGACGCTCTTTGATTTGCCAGATTTGACCTTTCCTTTTGTGGCTCATGTGCTCAAGGAAGGGAAGTTGCTCCACTACTATGTGGTGATAGGTCAGGATAAAAAGCATATTCATATCGCTGATCCGGATCCTGGTGTCAAGCTGACTAAGATTTCCCGTGAGCGATTTGCGCAAGAGTGGACAGGGGTTAGTATTTTTATGGCACCATCACCGGACTACAAACCTCATAAGGAGAAAAAACAGGGGCTCCTATCCTTCTTGCCTATTTTACTCAAGCAGCGTGGCTTAATTACCAATATCGTCCTAGCGACACTCTTGGTAACACTGATTAACATTGTAGGTTCCTACTATCTTCAGTCCATCATTGATAGTTACGTGCCAGACCAGATGCGTTCGACCTTGGGCATTATCTCTATTGGTTTGGTCATCGTCTATATTCTCCAGCAGATTTTGTCTTATGCGCAGGAATACCTCTTACTTGTTCTGGGTCAACGCTTGTCCATCGATGTGATTTTGTCCTACATCAAGCATGTTTTTCATCTGCCGATGTCCTTTTTTGCAACACGCAGGACAGGAGAGATTGTATCTCGTTTTACAGATGCCAACAGTATCATCGACGCGCTAGCTTCGACCATTCTGTCGATTTTCCTAGATGTGTCGACGGTTTTGATTATCTCGCTGGTCTTGTTTTCACAAAATATGACACTCTTTTTCATTAGTCTACTTGCGCTTCCCATCTATACAGTGATCATCTTTGCTTTTATGAAGCCTTTTGAAAGGATGAATCGTGATACCATGGAAGCTAATGCGGTTCTGTCTTCTTCTATCATCGAGGACATCAACGGCATTGAGACCATTAAATCTTTGACCAGTGAGAGTTCGCGCTATCAAAAGATTGATAAGGAATTTGTGACTTATCTAAAAAAATCTTTTACCTATAGTCGGGCAGAAAGCCAGCAAAAGGCTCTGAAAAAAGTTGCCCAGCTCCTGCTCAATGTTGCCGTTCTCTGGCTGGGAGCTATTCTTGTCATGGATGGGAAAATGAGTTTGGGTCAGCTGATTACCTATAATACTTTGCTTATTTACTTTACCAATCCTTTGGAAAATATCATCAATCTGCAAACCAAACTTCAGACAGCGCAGGTTGCCAATAACCGTCTAAATGAGGTTTATCTGGTAGCTTCGGAGTTTGAGGAGAAGAAAACGGTCGAAGATTTGAGCATGATGAAGGGGGACATGACCTTTAAGCAGGTTCACTATAAGTATGGCTATGGTCGTGACGTCTTGTCGGATATCAATTTGACCATTCCGCAAGGGTCTAAGGTGGCTTTTGTGGGGATTTCAGGGTCAGGTAAGACGACCTTGGCCAAGATGATGGTTAATTTTTACGACCCTAGTCAGGGAGAGATTAGTCTGGGTGGTGTCAATCTCAATCAGATTGATAAAAAAGCTCTGCGCCAGTTTATCAACTATCTGCCTCAACAGCCCTATGTCTTTAACGGGACGATTTTGGAGAATCTTCTTTTGGGAGCCAAGGAGGGGACGACTCAAGAGGATATCTTACGGGCGGTCGAATTGGCAGAGATTCGGGAGGATATTGAGCGCATGCCACTGAATTACCAGACAGAATTGACTTCGGATGGGGGAGGGATCTCAGGTGGTCAACGTCAGAGAATTGCTCTGGCGCGTGCTCTCTTGACAGATGCGCCGGTCTTAATTTTGGATGAGGCAACTAGTAGTTTGGATATTTTGACAGAGAAGCGGATTGTTGATAATCTCATGGCTTTAGATAAGACCTTGATTTTCATCGCCCACCGCTTGACCATCGCTGAGCGGACAGAAAAGGTTGTTGTTTTGAATCAGGGCAAGATTGTCGAAGAAGGTACTCATGCAGACTTGCTCGCTCGAGGTGGCTTTTACGCCCATTTGGTGAATAGCTAGAAAGAGGAGAAGATGAAATCAGAATTTTTAGAAAGTGCGGAGTTTTATAATCGTCGTTATCATAATTTTTCCAGTCGGGTGATTTTACCTATGTCACTTCTGTTCGTGTTTTTACTGGGATTTGCAGTTTTTGCAGAGAAGGAGATGAGTTTGTCTACCAGAGCGACAGTCGAACCTAGTCGGATTATTGCCAACATCCAGTCGACTAGCAATCAACGCATTGTGACCAATTATCTGGAAGAAAACAAACTAGTCAAGCAGGGGGAACTCCTCGTTCAGTACCAGCAAGGGGCGGAGGCTGTCCAGGTTGAGGCATATGCCAGTCAATTGGAGATGCTAAAGGATCAAAAAAAGCAGTTGGGGTATTTGCAATCGAGTTTGAAAGAGGGGAGTGATCAATTTCCAGAGGCGGATAAGTTTGGATATCAGGAGATGTTTCGAGACTATCTCAGCCAAGCTAGTAGTCTTAGGAGCAATGTTTCTCAACAAAATGCCAGCATCTCTTCTCAAAATGCAGCCGCAAGTCAGAGCCAGGCCGAGATTGGCAATCTTATCAGTCAAACAGAGGATAAAATTCGAGATTATAAAACAGCTAAGTCAGTGATTGAAACAGGAGCTCAACTGGATAGTCAAAATGCAGCCTACTCATTTTATCAGACCTATAAAAACCAAGGTGAAGAAAATCCGCAAGCTAAATCGCAAGTTATTGCGCAAGTGGATGCTCAAATTGCCCAGCTAGAGTCTAGTCTAGCTACTTATCGTGTACAGTATGCGGGTTCTGGAGCTCAGCAGGCCCACGCAACGGGACTGGATAGTCAACTGGAATCGCTCAAGTCTCAGCACTTAGTCAAAGTTGGCCAGGAATTAACTCTTCTAGATCAGAAAATTTTGGAGGCGGAATCGGGTAAGAAGGTACAGGGAGGTCTCCTAGATAGAGGGAAGATTACAGCAAGTGAGGATGGGGTGCTTCACCTTAATCCTGAAACCAGTGATTCTACCATGGTCGCAGAAGGAACCCTGCTAGCCCAACTCTATCCATCCTTGGAAAAAGAAGGAAAAACCAAACTCACAGCCTATCTCAGTTCAAAGGATGTTGCTAGAGTCAAGATTGGGGACTCTGTCCGTTATACTACGACTAATGATGCCAAGAATCAAATTTTCCTGGATTCCACGATTACAAGTATTGATGCGACAGCTACAAAGACTGAACAAGGAAATTTCTTTAAAATCGAGGCGGAGACTAATTTAACTTCGGAGCAGGCTGAAAAACTTCGCTATGGTTTAGAAGGCCGTCTGCAGATGATCACGGGAAAGAAAAGTTATCTCCGTTATTTTTGGGATCAATTTTTGAATAAAGGGTAATATTCGTGTTTTTCAGAGGACAAATGATTTTAAAACTGTAAGAAGAGCTTATCTTGCAGTTTTTCTTTACGCTTAAAACGAAAAAACGTTATTTATTCGTAAAAACCTTGAATTTTTCATGTTTTTGTGGTAGAATGTGCTCAAGTAAAACGAAAGGCGAACTTTAAAATGTCAAAACAACTGATCTATTCGGGAAAAGCCAAGGATATCTATACAACTGAGGATGAAAATCTCATTATTTCAACTTACAAGGACCAGGCAACTGCCTTCAACGGTGTCAAGAAGGAGCAGATTGCGGGCAAGGGAGTGTTAAATAATCAGATTTCATCTTTTATTTTTGAGAAATTAAATGCGGCTGGTGTAGCGACTCACTTTGTGGAGAAACTTTCGGACACGGAACAACTCAATAAAAAGGTTGAGATTATTCCTTTGGAAGTTGTGCTCCGCAACTACACGGCTGGTTCCTTTTCAAAACGTTTTGGCGTAGAAGAAGGTATCGCATTTGAGACTCCAATTGTCGAATTTTACTATAAAAATGACGATTTGGATGATCCCTTTATCAATGATGAGCATGTGAAATTCCTAAAAATTGCGGATGACCAGCAGATTGCTTACTTGAAAGAAGAAACCCGTCGTATCAATAAACTTTTGAAAGTCTGGTTTGCTGAGATTGGCCTTAAATTGATTGACTTTAAGCTAGAGTTCGGTTTTGACAAGGATGGTAAGATTATCTTGGCAGACGAGTTTTCACCAGATAACTGCCGTTTGTGGGATGCAGATGGCAACCACATGGATAAGGATGTTTTCCGTAGAGGATTGGGAGAACTAACAGACGTTTATGAGATTGTCTGGGAAAAGTTGCAAGGTTTAAAATAACATCTTCAAGGTCGTTTGGGAACATTGCAAGAGCTGAAATAAAGGAATAAGAATTGATGGATAAACGTATTTTTGTTGAAAAAAAGGCTGATTTTCAGGTCAAGTCAGAGAGTTTGGTAAGGGAGCTCCAGCACAACTTGGGATTGTCAACTTTGAAAAGTATTCGCATTGTGCAGGTTTATGATGTCTTTGATTTGGCAGAGGACTTGTTTGCACCTGCAGAGAAGCACATCTTCTCTGAGCAGGTGACGGATCATGTCTTGGACGAAGCGGCCGTGCAAGCGGATCTTGCCAACTATGCTTTCTTTGCCATTGAAAGCCTGCCTGGTCAATTTGACCAGCGTGCAGCTTCTTCACAGGAAGCCTTGCTTTTACTGGGAAGTTCAAGTGATGTAACAGTCAACACAGCCCAGCTTTACTTGGTCAATAAGGATATTGATGCGACTGAGTTGGAAGCAGTCAAGAACTACTTGCTCAACCCAGTTGATTCTCGTTTCAAGGACATCACGACAGGGATTGCCAAGCAGGAATTTTCAGAGTCGGACAAGACCATTCCTAAATTGACTTTCTTTGAAAGTTATACGGCAGAAGACTTTGCTCGCTACAAGGCCGAGCAAGGGATGGCAATGGAAGTGGATGATTTGCTCTTTATCCAAGACTATTTCAAGTCAATTGGGCGCGTGCCAACTGAGACTGAGCTCAAGGTATTGGATACCTACTGGTCTGACCACTGCCGTCATACAACATTCGAGACTGAGTTGAAAAACATTGATTTTTCAGCTTCTAAATTCCAAAAACAATTGCAAGCGACTTATGACAAGTATATTGCCATGCGTGAGGAACTAGGTCGGTCTGAAAAGCCACAAACCTTGATGGATATGGCGACTATTTTTGGTCGTTATGAGCGTGCTAATGGTCGTTTGGACGATATGGAAGTGTCTGACGAAATCAATGCCTGCTCGGTTGAAATCGAAGTGGACGTTGATGGTGTCAAGGAACCTTGGCTCCTCATGTTCAAAAACGAAACCCACAACCACCCAACGGAAATTGAACCATTTGGTGGCGCGGCTACTTGTATCGGTGGCGCCATTCGTGACCCATTGTCAGGCCGTTCTTATGTTTACCAAGCTATGCGTATCTCAGGTGCTGGTGATATTACAGCGCCGATTTCAGAAACTCGCGCTGGTAAATTGCCACAACAAGTCATTTCGAAGACAGCGGCTCATGGTTATTCTTCGTATGGGAACCAAATTGGTCTGGCGACGACTTACGTTCGTGAATACTTCCACCCAGGTTTTGTAGCCAAACGCATGGAGCTAGGTGCAGTTGTCGGTGCGGCTCCCAAGGGCAACGTTGTCCGTGAAAAACCGGAAGCTGGTGACGTGATTATCTTGCTAGGTGGTAAGACTGGGCGTGATGGTGTCGGTGGTGCAACGGGATCTTCTAAGGTTCAAACAGTTGAGTCTGTAGAGACTGCCGGTGCTGAGGTTCAAAAAGGGAATGCCATCGAAGAGCGCAAGATCCAACGCCTTTTCCGTAATGGCGATGTCACTCGTCTCATCAAGAAGTCCAATGACTTTGGAGCAGGTGGTGTCTGTGTGGCTATCGGTGAATTGGCAGATGGTCTTGAAATTGACCTTAACAAGGTTCCTCTGAAATACCAAGGCTTGAATGGTACAGAAATTGCTATCTCTGAATCTCAAGAACGGATGGCAGTTGTGGTGCGTCCTCAAGACGTAGATGCCTTCGTTGCAGAATGTAATAAAGAAAATATTGACGCTGTTGTTGTGGCAACAGTGACTGAAAAACCAAATCTTGTCATGCACTGGAATGGTGAAACGATTGTTGACTTGGAACGTCGTTTCCTTGATACAAACGGTGTGCGCGTAGTCGTTGATGCCAAGGTTGTGGACAAGGATGCCAAACTTCCAGAAGAACGCACAACCAATGCTGACACACTTGAAGCAGATACCCTTGCAGTTCTGTCTGATTTGAACCATGCAAGTCAAAAAGGCTTGCAAACCATCTTTGACTGTTCGGTCGGTCGTTCTACAGTCAATCACCCACTTGGCGGTCGCTACCAACTCACACCAACTGAGGCATCTGTCCAGAAATTGCCAGTTCAGCACGGGGTGACCAATACTGCGTCTGTCATGGCTCAAGGGTTCAACCCTTATCTAGCAGAATGGTCTCCATATCACGGGGCTGCCTATGCAGTTATCGAAGCGACAGCTCGTTTGGTGGCTACTGGTGCCAACTGGTCTAAGGCTCGTTTCTCTTACCAAGAGTACTTCGAGCGGATGGACAAGCAAGCAGAGCGTTTCGGTCAGCCAGTAGCAGCTCTTCTAGGCTCTATCGAAGCACAAATCCAACTTGGCTTGCCATCTATCGGTGGTAAGGACTCTATGTCTGGTACCTTTGAAGAGTTGACCGTACCACCAACCTTGGTCGCCTTTGGGGTCACAACAGCAGATAGCCGTAAGGTGCTTTCTCCAGAGTTCAAGAATGTTGGTGAAAACATCTACTACATCCCAGGTCAAGCTCTTGCTGCAGAGATTGATTTTGACTTGATTAAGTCTAATTTTGCTCAATTTGAAGCCATCCAAGCTGATCACAAAGTAACATCTGCATCAGCTGTCAAATATGGCGGTGTCCTTGAAAGCTTGGCTCTTGCTACCTTTGGGAACCATATCGGTGCAGAGGTGAACTTGCCTGAACTTGAAACAGCCTTGACAGCTCAATTGGGTGGATTTGTCTTCACATCTCCTCAAGAAATCGCTGGAGTAGAGAAGATTGGACAAACAAGCGCAGACTTTACACTCCTTGTCAACGGTGTGAAGCTAGATGGACACAGACTTGACAGTGCCTTTCAAGGTAAACTGGAAGAAGTTTACCCTACTGAATTTGCACAAGCTAGAGAACTTGCAGAAGTTCCAGTTGTCGCTTCTGATACAGTCATCAAAGCCAAGGAAACTATTGAAAAACCTGTTGTTTACATCCCAGTCTTCCCAGGTACCAACTCTGAATATGACTCAGCTAAAGCCTTTGAAAAAGAAGGTGCAGAGGTTAACTTGGTGCCATTTGTGACCTTGAATGAAGAAGCCATTGTCAAGTCAGTTGAAACTATGGTTGACAATATTAGCAAGGCTAATATCCTCTTCTTTGCAGGTGGTTTCTCAGCTGCGGATGAGCCGGATGGATCAGCTAAGTTTATTGTCAATATCCTTCTTAATGAAAAAGTACGTTCAGCCATTGATAGCTTTATCGCTCGTGGTGGCTTGATTATCGGTATCTGTAATGGATTCCAGGCCTTGGTCAAATCAGGTCTTCTTCCATATGGGAACTTTGAGGATGCTACTAGTACTAGCCCAACCCTATTCTACAATGATGCCAACCAGCACGTAGCCAAGATGGTGGAAACTCGTATTGCCAATACTAACTCGCCATGGTTGGCTGGAGTGCAAGTGGGCGATATCCACGCCATTCCAGTATCGCACGGTGAAGGGAAGTTTGTCGTGACGGCTGAGGAATTTGCTGAGCTCCGTGATAATGGTCAAATCTTTAGTCAATACGTTGACTTTGAAGGCAAACCAAGTATGGATTCTAAGTACAATCCGAATGGTTCTGTAAATGCCATCGAAGGAATTACTAGCAAGAATGGTCAAATCATTGGTAAGATGGGACACTCAGAACGTTATGAAGACGGTCTTTTCCAAAATATCCCAGGAAATAAAGACCAGCACCTGTTCGCGTCGGCGGTACGTTATTTCACAGGGAAATAAAAGGTATATAAAATGACATACGAAGTAAAATCTCTTAATGAAGAATGTGGTGTTTTCGGTATCTGGGGGCATCCAGATGCTGCTAAATTAACCTATTTTGGTCTCCACAGTCTTCAGCACCGTGGTCAGGAGGGGGCAGGAATCCTCTCCAATGATCAGGGGAACTTGAAGCGTCATCGTGATATGGGGCTTTTATCAGAAGTGTTCAGAAATCCAGCTAATTTGGATAAACTGACTGGAGCGAGCGCGATTGGGCATGTTCGTTATGCGACTGCTGGCGAAGCTTCTGTAGATAATATCCAGCCCTTCCTCTTTCGCTTTCACGATATGCAGTTTGGACTTGCTCACAACGGAAACTTGACCAATGCCGAATCGCTCAAGAAAGAATTGGAACAAAGAGGAGCTATTTTCAGTTCAACTTCGGACTCAGAAATCTTGGCCCACCTCATTCGTCGAAGTCACAATCCGAACTTGATGGGCAAAATCAAGGAGGCGCTCAGCCTTGTCAAAGGTGGATTTGCTTATATCCTGCTGTTTGAGGACAAGTTGATTGCTGCGCTTGATCCTAATGGTTTCCGTCCGCTTTCTATCGGAAAAATGGCAAACGGAGCGGTGGTGGTTTCGTCTGAAACCTGTGCCTTTGAAGTCATCGGTGCTGAGTGGATTCGTGATGTAAAACCAGGGGAAATTGTGATTGTGGATGACAATGGTATCCAGTACGATAGTTATACGAATGATACCCAGTTGGCGATTTGTTCTATGGAGTATATCTATTTTGCTCGCCCTGACTCTAACATCCATGGGATCAATGTCCATACAGCTCGCAAACGTATGGGGGCTCAATTGGCGCGTGAGTTCAAGCACGAAGCGGATATCGTGGTCGGTGTGCCAAATTCCTCGCTGAGCGCAGCTATGGGATTTGCAGAAGAATCTGGTCTGCCAAATGAAATGGGTCTTATCAAGAATCAATACACGCAACGCACCTTTATCCAACCGACTCAAGAATTGCGGGAGCAAGGGGTGCGGATGAAACTGTCTGCTGTTTCGGGTGTTGTCAAAGGCAAACGTGTGGTGATGATTGATGATTCCATTGTTCGTGGGACGACCTCTCGCCGTATCGTTCAGCTTTTGAAAGAAGCAGGTGCGTCTGAGGTTCATGTTGCTATTGGTAGTCCAGCGCTAGCTTATCCATGTTTTTACGGGATTGATATCCAGACGCGTCAGGAGCTGATTGCGGCCAATCATACGGTAGAAGAAACCTGCCAAATCATTGGTGCGGATAGCCTGACCTATCTTTCTATTGATGGCTTGATTGAATCCATTGGGATTGAAACAGATGCGCCGAACGGTGGACTCTGTGTTGCTTACTTTGACGGTGACTACCCAACGCCTCTCTACGACTATGAGGAAGAATATCGTAGAAGTTTGGAAGAAAAGACCAGTTTTTACAAATAGGCGGATGAAGGCTCTCCATTAAAGGAAAGGAAGAGGAAAAAAGATGACAAATAAAAATGCTTATGCGCAATCCGGTGTGGATGTTGAAGCGGGTTATGAAGTTGTTGAACGAATCAAAAAGCACGTGGCTCGTACGGAGCGTGCGGGTGTTATGGGAGCTCTTGGTGGCTTTGGTGGCATGTTTGACCTTTCAAAAACAGGTGTCAAAGAGCCAGTCTTGATTTCGGGGACAGATGGTGTCGGGACCAAGCTCATGTTGGCCATCAAGTATGATAAGCATGATACGATTGGGCAAGACTGTGTGGCCATGTGTGTCAATGATATCATCGCTGCAGGTGCGGAGCCTCTTTACTTCCTCGACTATGTCGCAACTGGTAAAAATGAACCAGCTAAACTAGAACAAGTCGTTGCTGGTGTGGCAGAAGGCTGTGTGCAGGCAGGCGCAGCCCTCATTGGTGGGGAAACGGCTGAAATGCCTGGTATGTATGGCGCAGATGACTACGACTTGGCTGGATTTGCGGTCGGTGTGGCTGAAAAATCTCAAATCATAGACGGTTCAAAAGTAGCTGAAGGTGATGTTCTTCTCGGACTTGCTTCAAGTGGGATTCACTCCAATGGTTACTCACTCGTGCGTCGTGTTTTTGCGGACTACACAGGTGAGGAAGTCTTGCCAGAATTGGAAGGCAAGAAACTCAAGGATGTTCTTCTTGAGCCGACTCGTATCTATGTCAAGGCTGTTTTGCCACTCATCAAGGAAGAGTTGGTCAACGGCATTGCCCACATCACAGGTGGTGGCTTTATCGAGAATGTTCCTCGTATGTTTGCGGCTGACCTAGCTGCGGAAATTGAAGAAGACAAGGTTCCAGTGCTTCCGATTTTCAAAGCCCTTGAAAAATACGGTGAAATCAAGCATGAAGAAATGTTTGAAATCTTCAACATGGGTGTGGGACTTATGTTGGCAGTTAGCCCTGAAAATGTAGGTCGCGTCAAGGAATTGTTGGATGAACCAGTCTATGAAATTGGTCGCATCGTCAAGAAAGAAAACGAAAGTGTCATCATCAAATGAAAAAAATAGCGGTTTTTGCCTCTGGTAACGGCTCAAATTTTCAGGTGATTGCTGAAGAATTTCCGGTTGAGTTTGTCTTTTCAGACCATCGTGACGCCTATGTGCTCGAGCGTGCAGACAAGCTCGGCGTTCTGTCCTATGCTTTTGAACTCAAGGAGTTTGAGAACAAGGCGGACTACGAAGCAGCTCTTGTCGAGCTCTTGGAAGAACACCAGATTGACTTGGTTTGTCTAGCAGGCTACATGAAAATCGTTGGGCCAACTTTGCTCGCTGCTTACGAGGGTCGGATCATTAACATTCATCCAGCCTACCTACCAGAATTTCCAGGAGCTCATGGGATTGAGGACGCTTGGAATGCTGGCGTAGACCTGTCTGGCGTGACCATTCACTGGGTGGACTCGGGTGTGGATACAGGCAAGGTCATCAAACAAGTACGCGTACCACGACTAGCTGATGATACCATGGATAGCTTTGAAGCTCGCATTCATGAGGCTGAGTACAAGTTGTATCCAGAGGTGTTGGATAACTTGGGAGTGGAGAGAAGGTAAGAGGTAAATCAAGTTTTGATTGCGCAATCTTGCTAGGAGAAAAAATGATTGAACTGAAATTGGTAGATGAGAGCAGTTTTCAGGCAGTGCTGGATTTGAAAATATCAGAAGCTGATGAACGAGCACGTTTCGTAGCTCCAAATGTGCGCTCTTTAGCTGATGCATGGCTCTACCGGAAAAACGAAGATGTGTTTCCGATGGCAATCTATTGGGATAAGCAAGTGGTTGGCTTTCTCCTGCTAGAAATAGACAAGGATGAAGCGGAATACTTTATCTGGCGGATAATGATTGGTCAGCAGTACCAAGGAAGAGGTTATGGTCGAAAAGCCTTGGAAGTTCTAATCAAAGAGGCTCAGATGGATAGAGCTTGCAGTCATATTACCGCAGATTATGTGGTTGGAAATGAAAAAATGAAGCACCTGTTGACTAGTCTGGGTTTTCAGGAAACAGGATTTATAGAAGAAAATAACGAAGTCGCTATGCGCTTGGATCTAAAGAAAGAGGAATAGAATGACGAAAAAGGCCTTAATCAGCGTCTCAGACAAAGCGGGCATTGTTGAATTTGCCCAAGAACTTAAAAAACTCGGTTGGGACATCATCTCGACAGGTGGGACCAAGGTTACCCTTGATAATGCTGGGGTGGATACCATTGCTATCGATGATGTGACTGGTTTCCCAGAAATGATGGACGGTCGTGTGAAGACCCTCCACCCAAATATCCACGGTGGTCTCCTCGCTCGTCGTGACCTCGATAGCCACTTGGAAGCGGCTAAGGACAACAAGATTGAGCTCATTGACCTTGTGGTGGTAAATCTTTACCCATTTAAGGAAACCATTCTTAAGCCAGATGTGACATACGCAGATGCCGTTGAAAACATCGATATCGGTGGGCCATCAATGCTTCGTTCAGCAGCTAAAAACCATGCTAGCGTAACAGTTGTGGTAGATCCTGCTGATTATGCTGTTGTTCTTGACGAATTGTCAGCAAACGGCGAAACAAGTTACGAAACTCGTCAACGGTTGGCAGCAAAAGTATTCCGTCACACAGCGGCTTATGATGCCTTGATTGCAGAATATTTCACAGCTCAAGTGGGCGAAAGCAAACCTGAAAAGTTGACCTTGACCTATGACCTCAAACAAGCCATGCGCTATGGGGAAAATCCTCAACAGAATGCCGATTTCTATCAAAAAGCTTTGCCAACGGACTATTCAATTGCATCAGCGAAACAGCTTAACGGGAAAGAATTGTCCTTTAACAATATCCGCGATGCAGATGCAGCGATTCGTATCATCCGTGACTTCAAAGACCGTCCAACAGTGGTGGCTTTGAAACACATGAATCCGTGCGGTATCGGTCAAGCTGATGACATCGAGACTGCTTGGGACTATGCTTATGAGTCTGACCCAGTGTCTATCTTTGGTGGAATTGTCGTCCTTAACCGTGAGGTGGATGCTGCGACAGCTCAAAAAATGCACGGTGTCTTCCTCGAGATCATCATCGCACCGAGCTATACGGATGAAGCGCTAGCCATTTTGACCAACAAAAAGAAAAACTTGCGTATCCTTGCCTTGCCATTCGACGCTCAAGATGCCAGCGAAGTAGAAGCAGAATACACAGGTGTGGTTGGTGGACTTCTTGTGCAAAACCAAGACGTGGTCAAGGAAAGCCCAGTTGACTGGCAAGTGGTGACCAAACGCCAGCCAACCGAGACAGAAGCGACTGCTCTTGAGTTCGCTTGGAAGGCTATCAAGTACGTCAAATCAAACGGAATCATCGTGACGAATGACCACATGACACTTGGCGTTGGTCCTGGTCAAACCAATCGAGTGGCTTCTGTTCGCATCGCCATTGATCAAGCTAAAGACCGTCTTGATGGTGCTGTTCTTGCTTCCGACGCCTTTTTCCCATTTGCAGATAACGTGGAAGAAATCGCCAAAGCAGGAATTAAGGCCATCATCCAGCCAGGGGGCTCCGTTCGTGACCAAGAATCCATCGAAGCTGCTGACAAATACGGCTTGACCATGGTCTTCACAGGCGTGAGGCATTTTAGACATTAAAAAACGAAAGGGAAGAAAACAGTTTCTTTCCTTTTTTGGCTTAAAATGCTAAGTGAAACAAGATTAAAACGAACGTTTATGGTATAATATTGGTAAATAATTCGCAAAAGAGGTTGAGAGATGAAGCTGTTAGTTGTCGGTTCGGGTGGTCGTGAACATGCGATTGCTAAGAAGTTGCTTGAATCAAAAGACGTTGAAAATGTCTTTGTAGCTCCTGGAAATGACGGGATGACTCTGGATGGTTTGGAATTGGTAAACATATCTATTTCCGAACATTCTAAGTTAATTGAGTTTGCAAAGGCCAACGATATTGCTTGGAGCTTCATTGGTCCAGATGATGCCCTTGCGGCTGGAGTTGTGGATGATTTTAACCAAGCTGGTCTCAAGGTTTTTGGTCCGACTAGGGCTGCAGCGGAGCTGGAGTGGTCCAAGGATTTTGCTAAGGAAATCATGGTCAAATATGACGTTCCGACAGCAGCCTATGGCACATTTTCAGATTTCGAGGAGGCCAAGGCTTATATCGAGGAGAAAGGCGCTCCTATCGTTGTCAAGGCGGATGGATTGGCGCTCGGGAAAGGTGTCGTCGTTGCGGAGACGGTTGAGCAAGCGGTCGAAGCAGCTCATGAGATGCTTTTGGACAATAAATTTGGTGATTCTGGTGCGCGTGTGGTCATCGAGGAATTCCTTGACGGAGAAGAGTTCTCCCTCTTTGCCTTTGTCAATGGGGACAAGTTCTACATCATGCCAACGGCTCAGGATCACAAACGTGCTTACGATGGCGACAAGGGCCCTAACACTGGTGGGATGGGTGCCTATGCGCCAGTTCCTCACTTACCACAGAGCGTGGTTGACACAGCGGTTGAGACTATTGTTAAGCCAGTTCTTGAAGGGATGATTAAAGAAGGTCGTCCGTATCTTGGTGTCCTTTACGCAGGGCTTATCTTGACTGCTGACGGCCCTAAGGTCATCGAGTTCAACGCTCGATTTGGAGATCCCGAAACGCAAATCATCTTGCCTCGTTTGACATCTGACTTTGCGCAAAACATCACTGACATTTTGGATGGCAAAGAGCCAACCATCACTTGGATGGACAAGGGTGTGACATTGGGCGTGGTTGTCGCATCCAACGGCTACCCGTTAGACTATGAAAAAGGTGTCAAGTTGCCAGCCAAAATCGATGGCGACATCATCACCTACTATGCAGGGGCTAAGTTTGCGGAAAATAGCAGAGCACTACTATCAAACGGCGGACGTGTTTATATGCTAGTCACAACAGCAGACACCGTCAAAGATGGCCAAAACATCATCTACAACCAACTCGACAAACAAAACACAGAAGGCCTCTTCTATCGAAATGATATCGGTAGCAAGGCTATTAAGTAAAGACATAAGAATAACACGACGAAGTCGCCAAATACGATAATGGTTGCATAACTTGCGAGCATTAGCAAGCTAATATAGAACAATCACCGCCGTTGTGAAAGAACGATTGGATTATCATCCAATCGTTCAGGGAAATTGGAAGACCTTGGGCTTCCAATTTAGGCATGAGACACCTTTGGTGGCTGCTGCTGTCCCTCACAACCTAAGGTGATTGAAAAAAGAAAGGAAAGAAAAGGATATTAACTATGAAACCAGTAATTTCCATCATCATGGGCTCCAAATCCGACTGGGCAACCATGCAAAAAACCGCCGAAGTCCTAGACCGCTTCGGCGTGGCCTACGAGAAGAAAGTTGTCTCTGCCCACCGCACACCAGACCTCATGTTCAAACATGCCGAGGAAGCACGGAGTCGCGGTATCAAGGTCATTATTGCAGGTGCGGGTGGTGCTGCTCACTTGCCAGGGATGGTAGCTGCCAAAACAACCCTTCCTGTCATTGGTGTGCCCGTCAAATCACGTGCCCTTAGTGGCGTGGACTCGCTTTACTCGATTGTGCAGATGCCGGGCGGTGTACCTGTGGCAACTATGGCTATTGGGGAAGCGGGAGCGACAAATGCTGCTCTCTTTGCCCTCCGTCTCCTTTCAGTAGAGGATCAGGCTATTGCGACAGCTTTGGCAGATTTCGCAGAAGAACAAGGAAAAATCGCAGAGGAGTCTACAAATGAGCTCATCTAAAACAATCGGAATTATCGGTGGCGGTCAGCTTGGTCAGATGATGGCCATTTCTGCTATCTACATGGGGCACAAGGTTATCGCGCTGGATCCTGCGGCTGATTGCCCAGCCTCTCGCGTGGCGGAAATCATCGTGGCTCCTTATAATGATGTGGATGCCCTCCGTCAGTTGGCTGAGTGTTGCGATGTCCTGACTTATGAATTTGAAAATGTTGATGCTGACGGTTTGGATGCGGTTGTTAAGGATGGGCAACTCCCTCAAGGAACCGACCTACTCCGTATTTCTCAAAATCGCATCTTTGAAAAGGACTTCCTCTCAAACAAGGCTCAAGTCACTGTGGCACCTTACAAGGTTGTGACCACAAGCCAAGACTTGGTAGATATCGACCTGTCGAAAAACTATGTCCTCAAGACTGCGACTGGTGGCTATGATGGACATGGGCAAAAGGTTATTCGCTCAGCAGAAGATTTGGAAGAAGCCTATGCGCTAGCTGACTCAGCAGACTGCGTTTTGGAAGAATTTGTCAACTTTGATCTTGAAATTTCCGTCATCGTGTCAGGAAATGGCAAGGAAGTGACGGTTTTCCCAGTTCAGGAAAATATCCACCGCAACAATATCCTGTCTAAGACCATCGTGCCAGCCCGCATTTCGGATCGTTTGGCAGAGAAAGCCAAGGTCATGGCAGTGCGAATCGCAGAACAACTGAACCTTTCTGGAACCCTTTGCGTGGAAATGTTTGCGACAGCTGACGACATCATTGTCAACGAGATTGCTCCACGTCCACACAATTCAGGTCACTACTCAATCGAAGCTTGCGACTTCTCGCAGTTTGATACCCACATTTTAGGTGTTCTGGGAGCACCATTGCCAGTCATCCAACTGCATGCGCCAGCTGTCATGCTCAACGTTCTCGGTCAGCACGTCGAGGCTGCTGAAAAATATGTCACAGAAAATCCAAGCGCCCACCTCCACCTGTATGGTAAAATAGAAGCGAAGCACAACCGCAAAATGGGGCACGTGACTTTGTTTAGTGATGTGCCGGATGAGGTTGAAGAGTTTGGGAAAGGGATTGATTGAAGAGGTTAGAGGAGGAAATGGATAAAAAATATATTTGGTTTAATAGATTAATCGTACTTTTTGTATTGTATCTATTGTTTTGTATCGATACCAAAGTTTTTATTTTAAAAACATATATATTAAATAGTGAAATTTTGTCGAATCTGATAAGTGCATTAAATAGTGAGTTCTGGTCAAATCTTATAAGCGCACTAATTGGTGCAATTGTGACTATTGTAGGTATCTATTGGACATTAGCTGTTCAGAAAAAACAGTCAAACATTGATTTACTAAATAGTCATAGACCTTACTTAAGGTATCGTATTTCGCTAGGTGTTTACCCATATCGAATTATTGACCAGAGGCAAAGGACGGCAGTTTTGGACTATGAAATCTGTAACTTTGGTAGTTCTGATAAACATTGTGTTATTTTTCCCCTAGATGTAGAGAATGTAGGTTTGGGGCTTGCTTTCATTACGGATGTAAAAGCAGAAATTGATGGAAAAATACTAGACAAGGACAAAACATTTAGAGAAAAGATCATCAATAAAGGCGAAAACAGTGTGTTCTATATTAAAGTTCAAGGGGTGAGTCATGGAGAACTAAAAAATTTGAAACTCAAAATTACATATAAGTCATTCTTTGGAGAATTTGAAACGGAGACAATCTCAATTGCGAAAAGGGAAGATGGTGAACCTCAATGTTTTGATAGTGAATTTAAAGAAGGGACAGATTCCTATAAAGAATTGGAAAAATATTTTGAAAAAAAGAATATAAATAAAGATAATGATATAGAAAAATATAGGACTGCTACAGAAAAAGCTTTAGAAGAAGGATATATTGTAAAAGAATTAATTAAGGAGAACTAACGAACAATGATCAACCGTTACTCTCGCCCTGAGATGGCGAACATTTGGAGTGAAGAAAATAAATACCGTGCTTGGCTTGAGGTGGAAATCTTGGCTGACGAGGCATGGGCTGAGTTGGGGGAAATCCCTAAGGAAGATGTGGCTTTGATTCGTGAAAAAGCGGACTTTGACATCGACCGTATTTTGGAAATTGAGCAGCAAACTCGTCACGATGTGGTGGCTTTCACACGTGCGGTTTCTGAAACGCTTGGTGAAGAACGCAAGTGGGTTCACTATGGTTTGACTTCTACTGACGTGGTCGATACTGCCTATGGTTACCTCTACAAACAAGCCAACGACATCATCCGTAAGGACCTTGAAAACTTCCTCAACATCATCGCTGACAAAGCGAAAGAACACAAGTTTACTATCATGATGGGACGTACCCACGGTGTGCACGCTGAGCCTACAACTTTTGGTCTTAAATTGGCAACTTGGTACAGCGAAATGAAACGTAATATTGAGCGTTTCGAACATGCGGCTGCTGGCGTGGAAGCTGGTAAGATTTCTGGTGCGGTTGGGAACTTTGCCAACATTCCACCATTTGTAGAGCAATACGTCTGCGACAAGTTGGGTATCCGTGCCCAAGAAATCTCTACACAGGTCCTTCCTCGTGACCTTCACGCTGAGTACTTTGCAGTTCTTGCTAGCATCGCGACTTCTATCGAGCGTATGGCGACTGAAATCCGTGGTCTTCAAAAATCTGAGCAACGTGAAGTGGAAGAGTTCTTTGCCAAAGGGCAAAAAGGGTCTTCAGCAATGCCTCACAAACGCAACCCTATCGGTTCTGAGAACATGACAGGTTTGGCGCGTGTTATCCGTGGTCACATGGTGACAGCCTATGAGAACGTCGCTCTCTGGCATGAACGCGATATTTCCCATTCATCAGCTGAGCGTATCATCACACCGGATACGACTATTTTGATTGACTATATGCTTAACCGTTTTGGCAATATCGTCAAGAACTTGACGGTCTTCCCAGAAAACATGATCCGCAACATGAACTCAACTTTCGGTCTTATCTTTAGCCAACGTGCTATGTTAACCTTGATTGAAAAAGGCATGACTCGTGAGCAAGCCTACGACTTGGTGCAACCAAAAACAGCCTATTCTTGGGATAACCAAGTAGACTTCAAACCACTGCTAGAAGCAGATCCAGAAGTGACTTCACGTCTGACTCAAGAGGAAATTGACGAAATCTTCAACCCTGCATACTACACTAAACGAGTGGATGATATCTTTGAACGTATCGGACTCGGTGATTAATCCCAACAATAAAAAGCGAGATTCAATCTCGCTTTTTTGTATGCTTGTCGAAGGGGTTTAATCTTCTTTTCTCTTAGTGAGTCCGTAGGCTGCCAGTGTGGCCATGAGTCCTACTGCGACCAAGCCTGCAGATTCTTGACTTCCTGTTGCAGGGAGTTGTTTTTCATCTGCTTTGCTAGTAGTTGTTTCCCCTTTTATTTTATTATCTCAGGAGTAAAATGTCAAGCGGGTTTATATAAGAACTATAATAAATAGAGGAAATCATAAGATTTAGGAGAAATTTGCTAATAAGGCATAAAATAGAGGAAAAACCAAACGAAATTTTACCTTGTTTTTAGTAAAAATGCTACTAATTAAATAAGAGTCCTTTATAGCGTTTTCACAACTTTTTTCTCGTGCTATAATGAATAGAGAAAAAGCCTGAGCTAGGCTCAGGCTTTTTCTTAATGACCTCGGTTACATGAGATGAATTTGATTTTGTAGTAGTCTGCTCGCTTATAAGTTTCACTATAGGCAAGGACTTGGCCAGTGACCTCAAGTTTTGTAGTCTTCGTTTGGAAGACAGTTGGGAATTGTGTATCGATTCCGAGTACAGAAGCAGCATGCTCTGGTGTTGGGAATGCGATTTCGTTGATTTCCTCAAAATGTTCATCACTCATGTGAATGCGGTAATCCAATTTGAAACGTGTATAGATAGAGCTATAATAATCAAGATTTGGATAGTTGGCATTGATGTATTGCTCAGGAATATAAGATGTGTGGTAGATGTATGTCACGTCGTTTGTCTGACGAATACGTTCAATCTTATAGTAGAATTGATCTCCACGTAGTCCAAGTTTATCTAAATATTCAAGTTTGTTTCCGCGCTCGATAGAAAGGACAGTAACTTTATCGTCTTTTGTTTCAAAGATTTCGACATCTGAAAACTCAACGAGTTTGTGCTTGCGGGCACGTGAAACGAAAGTACCTTTACCTTGTTGGCGGACAATGTAGCCGTCTTTAGCAAGGTCGTTCAAGGCACGAACAACTGTGATTGAACTCACATCGTACATCGCGATCAATTCGGCTTCTGTATAAAATTTATCTCCACTTGCAAATTGACCAGAGATGATTTTGTTTTTTAATTCATCTTTAATATATTGGTATTTAGGAATAGCCATAAATTTCACCTCGATTCTCTTTCTCCAATTTTGATTTTACCACAAATATAGAGAAAAGAGTAGTATTAAGGTCAAAAAATTAAAATAATAGACTAAAAATGTTATTTTACATGTAAAAAAATTCATTTGATGTTCTTGTGAATTATCATACATAAAAAGATCGTTTTCATGCTATTTTTAGATAATTTCGGTAAACGGTAAGTAAAAAAATAGAAAAATTTTAAATAATTTTCTAAAACCTATTGACAAATGCAAAAGATTTGATTATAGTTAATATTATAATAAATGAAAGCGCAAACTTAATTCGTCAGAGGTAATGACATGACAAGATTTAAAATTGAGGACGATTTCTATTTAGACGAAAAACCGTTCAAGATTTTGTCCGGCGCCATTCATTATTTTAGAATTCCAGCAGAGGATTGGTATCATTCTCTCTATAACTTAAAGGCGCTTGGCTTTAATACAGTCGAGACCTATGTGGCTTGGAATTTACACGAACCTGTTGAAGGGGAGTTTGATTTTGAAGGTGCCAGAAATTTGGAGAGATTTCTTCAAATTGCACAAGATCTAGGTCTCTATGCCATTGTACGCCCGTCTCCATTTATCTGTGCGGAATGGGAATTTGGTGGCTTGCCGGCTTGGCTCTTGACCAAGGACATGCGAATTCGCTCGTCCGACCCGGCCTACATCGAGGCTGTTGCTCGCTATTATGACCAATTATTGCCAAGGCTTGTGCCTCGCTTGTTGGATAACGGCGGAAACATTCTCATGATGCAAGTCGAAAATGAATATGGCTCTTATGGAGAAGATAAGTCTTATCTACGAGCAATTCGAAAATTGATGGAAGACCGAGGGATTGATTGCCCACTCTTTACTTCAGATGGCCCATGGAGGGCTACTCTGAAAGCCGGAACCTTGATCGAAGACGACCTCTTTGTGACAGGAAACTTCGGTTCTAAAGCTCCGTACAACTTTTCACAGATGCAGGAATTCTTTGAAGAGCATGGCAAGAAATGGCCCCTCATGTGTATGGAATTTTGGGATGGTTGGTTCAACCGTTGGAAAGAACCCATCATCACACGGGATCCTAAAGAATTGGCAGAAGCTGTTCGAGAGGTATTGGAGCAAGGCTCTATCAACCTTTACATGTTCCATGGGGGGACAAACTTTGGTTTCATGAATGGTTGCTCGGCTCGAGGAACTCTGGATTTGCCACAAGTCACATCATACGACTATGATGCTCTTCTCGATGAAGAAGGAAATCCAACTGCTAAATACCTAGCAGTCAAGAAGATGATGGCAACCCACTTCCCAGAGTATCCACAGTTGGAACCACTCTATAAGGAAAGCATGGAGATAGGGGCCATTCCATTGGTCGAAAAAGTTTCCTTGTTTGAAACTCTGGATAGTCTCTCTAGTCCTACTGAAAGCCTCTATCCAAAAGCGATGGAAGAACTTGGTCAAAGCTATGGCTACCTTCTCTACCGCACTGAGGCAAGTTGGGATGCAGAAGAAGAACGTCTCCGCATCATCGATGGACGTGACCGAGCTCAACTCTTTGTAGATGGTCAATGGATTGCTACTCAATACCAGACAGAGATTGGTGAAGACATCTATTGTCAGGGCAACCGAGAAGGCTTTTCAGAGATTGACATCTTGATTGAAAATATGGGGCGTGTCAACTACGGACATAAGTTCTTGGCAGATACGCAACGTAAAGGAATTCGTACAGGTGTCTGCAAGGATCTACATTTCTTACTGAATTGGAAACAATATCCACTACCACTGGATAATCCTGAGAAGATTGATTTTTCAAAAGGATGGACAGAAGGACAACCAGCCTTTTACGCTTTCGACTTTACGGTCGAAGAGCCGAAGGATACCTACTTAGACTTGTCTGAGTTTGGTAAGGGAGTTGCCTTTGTCAACGGGCGTCACCTAGGGCGTTTCTGGAACGTCGGCCCGACCCTCTCACTTTATATCCCTCATAGCTATCTCAAGGAAGGTACTAACCGCATCATCATCTTTGAAACTGAGGGCGAATATAAAGAAGAGATTCATTTAACTCGTAAACCTACACTAAAACACATAAAGGGGGAAAACTTATGACAATTATAGGATGCCGTATCGATGGACGTTTGATCCACGGTCAAGTAGCCAATCTTTGGGCTGGAAAACTAAATGTTTCACGCATTATGGTTGTAGACGACGAAGTTGTTAACAACGATATTGAAAAGAGTGGTTTGAAACTTGCGACACCACCAGGTGTGAAACTCAGTATCTTGCCAGTTGAGAAAGCAGCAGCAAATATCCTTGCTGGTAAATACGATAGCCAACGTCTCTTTATCGTTGCACGTAAACCAGACCGTTTCCTTGGTTTGGTCGAAGCAGGTGTTCCGCTTGAAACACTCAACGTCGGCAATATGTCTCAAACACCAGAAACTCGCTCTATCACACGTTCTATCAATGTGGTAGACAAGGATGTGGAAGATTTCCACAAACTAGCAGAAAAAGGTGTGAAACTCACTGCTCAAATGGTTCCAAATGATCCAGTTTCAGACTTTTTGAGCTTATTAAAATAGGAAAAAATTTTTAGGAGGTCATTGTTATGATACAATGGTGGCAAATTTTACTTCTCACTTTGTACTCAGCTTATCAAATCTGTGATGAGTTGACAATCGTTTCATCTGCAGGTTCCCCTGTATTCGCTGGTTTCATTACTGGTTTGATCATGGGAGATGTGACAACTGGTTTGTTTATCGGTGGTAGCTTGCAGTTGTTCGTTCTCGGGGTTGGTACCTTCGGTGGTGCTTCTCGTATCGACGCAACTTCTGGTGCGGTTCTTGCAACAGCATTCTCTATCTCTCAAGGTATTGATACAGATCTTGCGATTACAACAATCGCTGTACCAGTAGCAGCACTTTTGACATACTTCGACGTTCTTGGACGTATGACTACTACTTTCTTTGCACACCGTATTGATGCTGCAATCGAACGCTTTGACTACAAAGGTATCGAGCGCAACTACCTACTTGGTGCAGTGCCTTGGGCTCTTTCTCGTGCCCTTCCAGTATTCTTCGCTCTTGCTTTTGGTGGTGCTTTCGTACAATCAGTAGTAGACCTAGTTAAAGAATACCAATGGGTTGCAGACGGTTTGACACTTGCAGGTCGTATGCTTCCAGGTCTCGGATTTGCAATCTTGCTTCGTTACCTCCCAGTTAAACGTAACCTTCACTACCTTGCAATGGGATTCGGTTTGACAGCTATGTTGACTGTTCTTTACTCATATGTAACAGGTCTTGGTGGAGCTGTTGCGGGTATCCTTGGTACTCTTCCTGCTGATGTTGCTGAAAAGATTGGCTTTGCTAACAACTTCAAAGGTTTGTCTATGATCGGTATCTCTATCGTAGGTATCTTCCTTGCAGTTGTTCACTTTAAGAACAGCCAAAAAGTAGCTGTAGCAGCACCTTCTACACCATCAGAAAGTGGGGAAATCGAAGATGACGAATTCTAATTACAAACTTACAAAAGAAGATTTTAATCAAATTAACAAACGTAGCTTGTTCACTTTCCAATTAGGTTGGAACTACGAACGTATGCAAGCTTCTGGTTACCTTTACATGATCTTGCCTCAATTGCGTAAAATGTATGGGGATGGAACTCCTGAATTGAAAGAAATGATGAAAGTTCATACTCAATTCTTCAATACTTCACCATTCTTCCACACAATTATCGCTGGTTTTGACCTTGCCATGGAAGAAAAAGATGGTGTGGGTTCAAAAGATGCCGTTAACGGTATCAAGACAGGTTTGATGGGACCATTTGCTCCTCTTGGAGATACAATCTTTGGTTCACTTGTACCTGCTATCATGGGATCTATCGCAGCAACTATGGCTATCGCTGGCCAACCATGGGGTATCTTCCTTTGGATTGCAGTTGCAGTTGCTTATGACATCTTCCGTTGGAAACAATTGGAATTTGCCTACAAAGAAGGGGTTAACCTTATCAACAACATGCAAAGTACCTTGACAGCTTTGATTGACGCTGCATCTGTACTTGGTGTCTTCATGATGGGTGCTCTTGTAGCAACAATGATCAACTTTGACATTTCTTACAAATTGCCAATCGGTGAAAAGATGATTGACTTCCAAGACATCTTGAACTCAATCTTCCCACGCTTGCTTCCAGCAATCTTTACTGCCTTTATCTTCTGGTTGCTTGGTAAGAAAGGTATGAACTCTACTAAAGCGATCGGTATCATTATCGTTCTTGCAGTAGGTCTTTCATTCATCGGTAAATTCTTGCTTGGAATGGGCGCATAATTTATGAGTAAATCATTAATTTTGGTGAGTCATGGTCGTTTCTGTGAAGAACTTAAAGGTAGCACAGAAATGATCATGGGTCCACAGGACAACATTCATGCAGTGGCTCTTCTTCCAGAAGATGGTCCAGAAGAATTTACTGCAAAATTTGAAGCTGCTATCGAAGGATTGGATGATTTCCTAGTCTTTGCGGACCTTCTCGGCGGAACACCTTGTAACGTGGTAAGCCGTTTGATCATGGAAGGTCGCGACATTGAACTCTACGCAGGGATGAATCTGCCAATGGTGATTGAATTTATCAATGCAAGCCTTACAGGTGCAGATGCGGACTACAGGAGCCGTGCTGCAGAAAGCATCGTAAAAGTCAACGACCTGTTAGCTGGCTTCGATGATGACGAAGACGAATAATACTCTTCGAAAATCAAATTCAAACCACGTCAGCGTCGCCTTGCCGTATATATGTTACTGACTTCGTCAGTCTTATCCGGCAACCTCAAAGCAGTGCTTTGAGCAACCTGCGACTAGCTTCCTAGTTTGCTCTTTGATTTTCATTGAGTATACGATGTGATAACGGCTAAATCGTTAGAACAGCTTGTATAAAATATACATGGGAATGGGAGTCACTCCCATTCCCATATTTTCAATAGGAATGAAACAACAATAGATTAGAGGAACTCTATGCTAAATTACACAAAAGAAGAATTACTTGAACTGGGTGCAGAAATCACGACTCGTGAAATCTACCAACAGCCTGATGTATGGAAAGAAGCTTTTGAAGCCTATCAAGCGAAACGGGAAGAAATTGCAGCCTTTCTGCAAGGGATCGCTGATAAACATGACTATATCAAGGTCATCTTGACGGGTGCTGGTACTTCTGCTTATGTGGGAGATACCTTGGTACCATACTTTAAGGAAGTCTATGACGAACGCAAATGGAATTTCAATGCCATTGCGACAACTGATATTGTTGCCAACCCAGAAACCTATCTGAAAAAAGATGTGGCGACTGTCCTTGTTTCCTTTGCTCGTAGTGGGAATTCTCCTGAAAGTGTGGCAACTGTTGACTTGGCTAAAGCCTTAGTGGATGAGCTTTATCAAGTGACGATTACTTGTGCAGCGGACGGGAAATTGGCTCTTCAAGCCCATGGCGATGAGCGCAATCTTTTGCTCTTGCAACCAGCTGCTTCTAATGACGCTGGATTTGCCATGACTTCTAGCTTTACGTCTATGATGCTAACAGCTCTCTTGGTCTTTGATCCTACAGAATTTGCTGTGAAAGCTCAACGTTTTGAAGTTGTGACGAGCCTTGCGCGTAAGATTCTAGACAATGCAGAAGATGTTAAAGAGCTGGTTGACCTCGACTTTAACCGCGTCATCTATCTTGGTGCTGGTCCTTTCTTTGGACTTGCTCATGAAGCTCAGCTCAAGATTTTGGAATTAACAGCTGGTCAAGTGGCGACCATGTATGAAAGCCCAGTTGGCTTCCGTCACGGTCCAAAATCTCTTATCAACGAAGATACAGTTGTTTTGATCTTTGGTACAACGACAGACTACACTCGCAAGTACGATTTGGACTTGGTTCGTGAAGTGGCTGGTGATCAGATTGCTCGTCGTGTTGTGCTCTTGAGTGATCAAGCCTTTGGTCTTGAAAATGTCAAAGAAGTAGCACTTGGTTGTGGCGGTGTCTTGAACGATATTTACCGTGTCTTCCCTTACATCGTTTATGCCCAACTCTTTGCCCTATTGACTTCACTCAAGGTAGAAAATAAACCAGATACACCATCTCCTACAGGTACCGTAAACCGTGTGGTACAAGGTGTGATCATTCATGACTATCAAAAATAAGGAAGTGTCTATGAGTAAATTACAATTAAGTCCCAATAAAGTAGCTTGCTTGCAAAAACTCTCTGACGAGAACGGCATTATCTCAGCTCTTGCCTTTGACCAACGTGGTGCTTTGAAACGCCTCATGGCTCAATACCAAACAGAAGAACCAACAGTGGCTCAAATGGAAGAACTCAAGGTTTTGGTTGCAGATGAATTGACAAAATACGCATCCTCTATGCTTCTCGACCCTGAGTATGGTCTCCCAGCTACAAAAGCGCTTGATGCCAATGCTGGTCTTCTCCTTGCTTATGAGAAAACTGGCTACGACACAACAAGCACCAAACGCTTGCCTGACTGTTTGGATGTTTGGTCTGCAAAACGCATCAAGGAACAAGGCGCAGATGCTGTGAAGTTCTTGCTTTACTATGACGTAGACAGCGCTGACGAACTCAACCAAGAAAAACAAGCCTACATCGAACGTATCGGTTCTGAGTGTGTGGCGGAAGACATTCCGTTCTTCCTTGAAATCTTGGCTTACGATGAAAAAATCACTGACGCAGGTTCTGCAGAATACGCCAAAGTGAAACCACATAAGGTTATTGGTGCTATGAAGGTCTTCTCAGACCCACGCTTTAACATCGATGTCTTGAAAGTAGAAGTTCCAGTCAACGTCAAATACGTTGAAGGCTTTGGTGATGGAGAAATCGTTCATACACGTGAAGAAGCGGCAGCCTTCTTCAAAGCTCAAGATGAAGCAACGAACTTGCCATACATCTACTTGAGTGCGGGCGTATCAGCTAAACTCTTCCAAGAAACTCTTGTCTTTGCCCACGAATCAGGCGCAAACTTTAACGGAGTTCTTTGTGGCCGTGCTACATGGGCTGGATCAGTTGAAGCTTACATCAAAGATGGTGAAGCAGCAGCTCGTGAATGGTTGCGTACAACAGGTTTTGAGAACATTGACGAACTCAACAAGGTTCTTCAAACAACAGCGACTTCATGGAAAGAACGTGTAGAAGCATAAAACAAGTATAGAAGAACCCCCTTTTGTTAAGAAGATACTTAAGGTTTTCTGACAAAGGATTCTGAAAATAGAAACTACAACCATAGATGGTGAGACACTCTCTATGGTTTGTTTACTTAAGAGAAATGGATCAAAGGAGAGAAGAATGAAAGCATACACAGAACGTGTATTTGGAAATCATGAGGGCAAGGATGTCTTGGCCTATCGCTTTGAGACTGACAGTGGCTACCAACTAGAAATCATGACCTATGGTGCGACCATCTTGCGCTATGTCACGCCTGACAAGGCTGGAAATTTTGCCAATGTTATCTTGGGTTTTGATGATTTTGCTAGCTACGTAGGCAATAGTCCCAAGCATGGAGCAAGTGTAGGTCCTGTAGCGGGCCGTATTGCAGGTGCGACATTTGAGCTCAATGGTCAGACCTATAATCTTGAAGTCAACAATGCTAGCAACTGTAACCACAGTGGTTCAACAGGTTGGGATGCGAGCTTGTTTGAATTGGTAGAAGTGAGCGACCATGGCTTAACCCTCTACACAGAGCGTACAGACGGGACAGGAGGATTCCCTGGTAATCTCAAGATCTGGATCAGCTATCACTTGGAAGAAACTGGCGCCTACGAAGTCAGCTATAAGGTGACGACAGATCAGGATACGCTTGTCAATCCAACTAATCACAGCTACTTCAACTTGTCTGGTGATTTCACGCAGACAGTTGACCGCCATGTTTTCCAACTAAATACGGAGGGCATTTACCCAATCGCTCCGGACGGTGTTCCAGATAAGACTCCAGATGCTAATCGTGATGTGGTTAAACACATCTACAATGGAGCTTTGTTGAAGGACATCTTTGCAGAGGAAGATGAGCAAATCCAGTTGGTATCTGGTTTGGATCACCCATTTGCTCTTCCTGCGGGTCATGACAATGCTGGTTTCCTTTATGACCAAAACTCAGGTCGTTTCCTGCTGTTCAAGACAGAGGCCCCTTGCTTTGTGGTCTACACAGCAAACTTTGTGGATGAGAGTGTGCTCATCGGAGGCCAGCCAATGGTGCAACACAATGGGATTGCCCTTGAAGCGCAAGCTTTACCAGATGCCATTCACAGTGACCTCAAAGACCAAGTCATTCTCAAAGCAGGGGAAACTTTCACCAGCAAAACTCGTTATGAGCTTGTTGTTAAATAAAAAGAAGAGCTGGTTTCCAGCTCTTTTGAGTTGTCTTCGTTGACATTTTATCTCAATAGTGTATAATTGATGTAATACATAAAATTACAACAAACAAAAGGAGACACCCGATGACTTATGCATACCAAAGCCACATTTACCTAGCAGAGGCGGTTTTAAATGTCAAGGACTTGACGAGTCAAACGGCTTTTTATCACCAGATTATTGGCTTGGAGATTTTATCCCAAACAGAGACAGAAGCGATTTTGGGACTTGGTCGAAAAGCCTTGGTTCACTTGATTCAGGCAGAAAAGGCTGGCGAAGTAAGGGAGCATTATGGGCTCTACCATCTGGCGATTTTGTTGCCGACACGAAAAGCCTTGGCAGATGTCTTGAAACACCTAAGTGATTTGCGGATTCCTCTGGTCGGGGGTGCAGATCATGGATACAGTGAAGCCCTTTATCTAGAGGATTTGGAAGGAAATGGCATTGAACTCTACCGTGATAAGCCAGTGTCTTCATGGGATATTCGAGAAGACGGCCACATTATCGGTGTGACCGAGGCTCTTGCGGCACAGGACATCTATGAATTAGGGGAAAAGGTAGATCCCTTTATCCTAGCTGAAGGGATGAGAATGGGGCATATCCATCTATCGGTAAAGGATAGTCGTGCGGCGAGCCAGTTTTATCAAAAGGTGTTAGGACTAGAAGATAAATTTAGCATTCCTAGTGCTAGTTGGATAGCGGCTGGTCAGTACCATCACCACCTGGCTGTCAACGAATGGGCTGGAAAAGGGTTGGCTCCGCGTGAGCAAGGCTTGCCAGGCTTGGCCTACTATGTCCTTGAGGTCGAAAGCAAGGAAGAACTCTTGGACATCGTTAAGCAAGCACAAGAGCTAGAAGCTCCGATTAAGTGGCTAAATTCGAGTGAACTGGATCTTGTAGACCCAGATGGGATTGTGACCCGCATTCGCTTGGCACGATGAGACGAGGAAAACACATCATTTACTTTAGAGACATAGAAAAAGGCGGATAAGTTCGCATTCTGTTTTTAGAATGCGGACTTGTTCGCTTTTTTATGGAATGACGAAGTCTTTCTTGGCTCTAACAAAGGTATCTGCCGGGGATATTTTCCCTTTTCTGGGGGTTCATGCTATAATACTAATAAACTTTTCTTTCTCTAGACGGCAAATGCCGAAAATCGGCTAGACTGCTGGCAATCGTTGTCACGATGCTTTTAAGAGAAAGTAGGATTCTGTTTGAGTATCCGTATTGAGTTTAGGAGACGGGAAATAGATGGACACAAGTGTAAAAAATTTAATCAGTATGGGCCCTCTGGAGGACTCTTTTATCTATTATGATCTGAAGAATCAAGTATTCTACGGTGTAAAACAAGGTATGAATTATTCAGCCATTGCAGCCCCTATTGCAATCTATTCCTTGCAACGACTGTCAAAGTTGCTCAACCAAACCTTTGGAGATGTCTCCTCACCTTTCAATCTGATCTTCTTTATCCTGATGTCTCTGTTTTTAGCTTTTGGGACCATTCTCCTTGCCAAATCTACCCGACGCAACATGAAGACAGATAGATTTAGAAAAGTTCGACTAACAAAAGCCAATATCAAAACACTTAGGAGAAAATCTAGGGCGTTGACAGTAGTTGGCTACATTTTTGTTTTAATAACGATTTTTTCAGCCTATCGTTATCTGGCTGTTTCTGATTTTCAATTTTTACTTATGTACATGTTAGGGATTAGTATTCTTACATATATGGTCTATGATTTTCGGATGAAAACGCGCAAACGACTGTTCAAGGAGCTGATGGAGACATTACAGGACGATAGCCGAGAAAAAGAGGGAGAAATGTAAGATGAGAAAAATCATTTATATAGGTCAAGGAAACCAGCAATCCGTCTACTATAATACAAGGACGAGAGAGGCTTTAGCGACAGAATCTAGCGCCTCGTCAGAAACCGACGGTGCTATCAGTTCAAAGAAATCCAAGTGGCCTTGGGTTGTCTTCTTTGCTTTCTTGCTAGTTGCTGTCATCAGTATTTGGATTCGTTCCTTGATAGCGCCTTTTAGATTGAGTGAGTGGATGGTTCCAATCCATCTAGTCGCTATCCTTTTTGTTTTTATCGGAAGTGTTTATGGATTTGAAAAACTCTTCTACAGTGGGGCTAAGTCGCTTGTCCCAGCAAGTGAAGAGCAGTTTAAAGATGCTGTTGAAAGTAGTACTTTTTGGAGGAAGTCTCCAGATAAGGAACCAACAGTCGATAAAATCATCTTGTATCTATTTGTTATCCTCGTTCTTCTATTTGTTTTTGTTATTGTTGTGTTCTTTGCCATACCTGGGACCTTCATTCCCTACTATGAACATGAATGGTTTGAGCCGTCGATGTTCATGGTGCCAATCGGAGCAACGATCGTCCCAATTAGTGTCGTACTGCTCTTGTTCCAAAACAACCCTATCCGCTGGCTGTTAGCCGTACGAAAATACAAGCAGGGGAAAGTATTATTTAGGGAAGAGAAGAACTAGAAACACGAGAGAAACGCTATTACCATTACCAGTGGTTGGTGATGGTGATGTTTTATCAACAACCTATGATAAAATTGAAGTTTCTGATTATAGTGATTAGTGAAAACTGTGGTGATTTTATATGAGAAAAATAATTTTTATTGGACAGAGCGGTGATAAGGCCGTTTACTATAATACGCGAACAAAAGAGGCTCTTGTAGCAGATAAGAGTGCCTTGTTAAATACAGAAGGGGCTAGGAGATCGAATAGGGGGATTGCTCCTTTAATTGCTATATTCTCTTTGTTAGGTTTACTCGGAGGATTTGTTGCAATACCAATTTTCTCAGGCCTTCGTTATAATAGTGGGATGGTTCCTATTTTTATTCTTTGTCTTTCCTTTATCCTATTTGGATTTATATGGATGATGGAAGTCGCCTTATATAAAGGAGTGAAACGAGTCCAAGGAGCAACAAAGAAAGAGTTTAAAGAAGCAGTTTATTCAAATTTGTTCTGGGAAAATTTTAGTGAGAAAAAAGCGACGTTTGCGAAAATGTTGGCTTTTATGATTGTCATGCTACTAGTTTTTATGACTACTATAGTAATATTTGCTGCTGCAATTCCGGGTACTATTGACTCATTCAATAAGCAAGAGGCATTTGATATACAAATCTTTTTCTCGCCTTTAGCAGGTCTCTTTCCTGCCTTGTTGTACCTTTTCTTATTCCAAAACAACCCTATCCGCTGGTTCTTAGCTGTGCGAAAATATGAACAGGGGAAAGTGATATTTAATGAAGAAATAGAAAAGAGAGGATGATAATGTCACAAGAGAGATATTTGCAGATCAAAAAAGAGCATCAAGTTCGTAAGTTTGTGGGGCGTTTCCTCTTCATTCTTCTCGCTATACTCGATGTTCTACTGGTATCAAGTCATTCCAATTATGTCCCGCTTGTAACGGTGGCTATGGTAACGATTGTGCCTTTTAATCATTTTCTACTTGGTCCTCTTAGGAGACAGAAAAAAGCTATAGAAAAAGAGCATCCAGAATGGAAAATACTCAGTACGAAGGGAGTAAAGGTTCCCTCGGCTGAAGCCAATAAAAGAACCTTGGCTGGTATTGGGATCTTGACGGCCTTGCTGTTGTCTTTTGGGCTATTCTATAAACCTGTGAAACAGCCGAACGTCCAAGTAAACAATCCACCTAAACTTGATTTTAACACGCCTGAAACGTCCAAGTCTTCTGAGTCGTCGAGTCCCTCTAAGACCAAAGAATCTAGTTCCTCAGAGTCGAAATCCTCGTCTTCGACTGAACAAAGTTCTAAAACCGAAAGTTCAGGAACAAAGCCGTCAAAAAGCGAGTCCAATAATTCATATTACCAGATTCCAGGACTTACTGACGAACAGGTGAGAGATATCATATCAAAATCTGTGAGAGATTTGAGAGAAAAACAGTCAAAAGAAAAATCCGAAGAGTAAACTTGAGGGATTCGATACCGATTCTGGACGAGTGAGTTCTTTGGGATTTTACTCTATAGAATAACAGGAGGAATTCATATGAATAAAGAAGTGATTGGTTTGATAGTTGGGACAATCGTCACCTTCCTATCTTTTGTATTTGTGTGTGGGACCTTTCTTTTCCTCTATCTTCGGGATCAGAAGTTGGTCCGCCTTGCCAAGTCATCCGTACAGGGAACGGTTATCGGCTATAGCCGTTTTCGTGAGGGGTATCCACCTATCGTCGAATACACGGTGGATGGGATTTCTTATAAGAAAACTTTGCAGTATTTTATGTTCAAAACGGTCACAATTCCGTGGGGGACTACTAAATTTTTAAAGGACTATACAAGAGAAGATATGCTGGCACCTTCGATCACTCGCTACAGCAACTCCTTTGTTTCCTTCAAACGCTTGATGCAGACCCATTTCCCCCTTCATTCGGAGCTGACAGTCTGGTATGATCCAGACAAGCCGACCAGGGCCTATGTCGAACGTTACAGCGGAATGGACAAGTTTTACAAGTGGTTTGGTATCGGATTTGGGCTGGCTCTAGTTATAGTCTATGGGATAGTGATCCTAGCCTTTTTGTCCAATTTGTCCAAGATATACGCATAAAGGTCAGTTGGTTGAAAGGAAACGTGACTTCCCATCGAGCTTCAAGGAGGACAGAGTTTCTTTTCCATTTCCATGCTCACCTATCTTTTTTGTCTGATACAGAGAAAAGGTTGCCTCCCACAAATACAGACAGGAAGTGAATTTTGACAAAGCCCCTTATTCGAGATATAATGAAGAAAAAGTGACCAAGGATAAATCAATGACAAACTCAAAGTATATCACACGCCTGAAGCGTTCAGAGGGCCAGTTGCGTGGGATTCAAAAGATGATTGAAGAAGATCGTGACTGTGCAGATATTGTTACGCAGTTGACAGCAGTGAAATCTAGCGTTGAGCGCGTGATTGAGATGATCATTACTGAAAATCTCACAGGCTGTATCAACCAACCATTAGACGACCCTGAGGCTCAAAAGGAACGCCTAGAAAAGGCCATCCGATACCTGATTAAACGGAAATAAACTAATTTGCTATTGATAAACAATGCAGACAAAGGTATTTAAGTCTATTTTGATAAAGAAATCATGTTGGCCAAACGGGTGAGTTCCTCCAATACCAATGAGCAACCTCTTTTTAGATACCGTCAATGTGCTTCGTTTTTAGAAGTGACGGGCTACGAGCCCTATATTAGTGGGTTGCAGAAATGAAAAAAACCGATTAAGTTCCTTAATCGGTTTTTTGCTTATTTTACTTGACAGGGCCAAGCATTCATACCACCTTCTACATTGATAACGGTGATGCCTTGGGCGCTTAGAAATTCACAAGCAGATGCGGAACGGACTCCACCTTGACAGATGACATGATATTCCTGGTCAGGTTTGAGTTCTTTGTAACCTTGCTCCAAGGTACTTAAAGGCAGATTTTTGGCACCTGGTGCATGTCCTGCTTGGAATTCATGTCCCTCACGTACATCGATAAGGTTTAGATTTTCATTTAGGTATTTTTCATAAAAATCAGCCATGCTGATATTAGTTTCCATATTCGACTCCTTCTGGATTAGTCATTTTATATAGTGAATAAGCGTCGTCAAGGTTTTGGACGGAAATTCCTACCACTGGAGGCTACGCTCTGTGATATAGTTGCGCAAAACGCTGTGGCAGCTAAGGATGTAGGTTTGGTTCTTGTCTGGTTCATCCAAGCTCTCCCCTAGTTCATTTAGGGGATATGGATGATATCGATCTTGGGTCGCCCCCCTGAAATTCGCTACTTATCCGTACATCTAGGGATTTTGGCCCTTAGTCAGATCGTCTTCGAGCGGACACCTTGGATATGGTCGCTCAGGCCTTCGATAAGGTTCAAGGCTGCCTAGCCCATTTTATGCTTCTAGATGACCTTACCTGTCCAAGCGCTCATACCGCCTCGGACATTGATAACATCATAGCCTTTTTTCTTAAGCTTTTTCGCAGCTAGTTTGCTTCGCACACCAGAATGACAAATGACATAAAGTGTTTCTTTTGTCGCTGGTGTGTAGGAACCAATTTCAGTTAGAGGGACATTCTTGGCATTTTTAATATGACCTCTACGGAATTCCATAGGCGTCCGAACATCCAGTAGTTGAATCGGTTCTCTGAGTTTAGCTTCTAACTCGCTGGTAGAAATACTGTCAATTTTTGTAAATAATAAGTGAAACATTGGCACCTCCTAGCATACCCTTATGGGGTATATTAAACCATGAAGTCAAGCTTTTGTCAAGCAAGTTGTTTTAACTTGGGAGGGGAATGGTTTCGAGAGTCTAGAAAGTAGGCTATTCTTGACCTTTCAAAGGCTTTTTGATATGATGGGGCCAAAGTAAGTGTGAGGTGATAAGATGGCTAGCGAATACCAGAAAATGATAGCAGGGGAGCCTTACCGTCCGTCGGATCCTGAATTACGGACCTTGGCGCAGGCTTCTCGCCAAAAACAAGCTGCCTTTAACAAGGAAGAAGATCCCTTGAAGGGATCCGAAATCATCAAGACTTGGTTTGGCTCAACTGGGCAAAATCTTTATATCAATCCACGCTTGGTGGTGGACTACGGTGTCAATATCCATCTAGGGGAAAATTTTTATTCTAATTGGAACTTGACCATGCTGGATGTTTGTCCGATTCGCATCGGGAACAACGCCATGCTTGGCCCCAACTGTCAGTTTTTAACCCCACTCCATCCACTGGATCCGGATGAACGCAATTCAGGGGTCGAATATGGAAAGCCCATCACCATTGGAGATAATTTCTGGGCTGGAGGTGGCGTCATTGTCCTTCCTGGAGTGACACTGGGCAATAACGTCGTCGCTGGAGCAGGAGCCGTGATCACCAAGTCCTTTGGAGACAATGTCGTCCTAGCTGGCAATCCTGCGCGAGTTATCAAGGAAATCCCAATAAAAGAAAACTAAAAAGAACAGCTTGGGCTGTTCTTTTTATGAGCTTTAGTCTTATAGATTTTTCTTCTTTTTGGCTTTCTTGGTCAAGGAAACATCGCACTGAGAAATCTTGCTTGTCAGGTAGCTTGTCAGTTGAAAGTCGTCTACTTGAGGATTGAGATCAACTTCGTAGACGGTTTGCAAGGATTCACCAGCATTGCTGGTATCTACTGAGATGAGGTCAGACTCAGTGCAAAATTGATCCAGCGCAACCTGGATAGTATCTAGGCGGTCTTCTTTATTGGGAAGTGTGATGGTCAAGAGTCTACGACGTTGGTGATTGCTCTTGCTCTGTTGTTTTTCCAAAAGGAGCCAAATACCTAGGATAAAGATTGTGAAGAGTACGGCCAAGAGAAGGTATCCTGTCCCTGCCGCCAGACCGATGATCATGGCTAGAAAGATAGCGATCAGCTCTCGAGAGCCACTCGTTGCAGAACGGAAACGAATGAGACTAAAGGTCCCTGCTACTGCAATCGACGTTCCGAGACTGCCATTGACGAGGAAGATGACCAGCGTCATCAAACAAGGTAAAAGAGTCAAACTGATGACAAATTCCCGTGTGTAAAGAGTCCGTTGCTTGTAGGCCCAGCTGAGTGCTAGTCCTAGAAAAAGACTGACGACAAGGGCGAGTAGGAGTTGGAGGGGGTCAGCAGTGGCGGTTGCGTCGTTGAAAATAGAGTTAAAAAGATTAGACATAAGCATTACCTACACTTTCTCCGATAGGTTGTGGGGCATAGGCCAGTCCTTGTGATTTATGGTAGGCGCAGGAGTATTTTGAGAATTTTTGCTCTACCAGACCATACTTATCAAGGAGATCCTCTAGCCATTGCGGTTTGTCACCAGGCGCCTTGATTTCCATGATGACCAGATCTTCATCTAAGAGAGGCAAGCCTTCCTTGTCTGCGAATAGGCTGACCTGTTTATCACGATAGGTCAGATTTTGGTCAAGAGTGACACGAATTTTCTGGTAGGGGAATCCTTGTATTTTCTTTTTTTCTTTTAGTGAAAAACGGTCATAAGAGATATAGATACGCGGTTTGAGAGCCTCGCTGTAGCGTTGACGTAGCTTTTGAACCTCTGCTACCAGAAAGCTATCTTTGATCAGGTTTCCTCCCCAGCCCTTAGTGATGAGCTGGGTGATGGTATCTGACTGGGATAGGACGCGGTGCTTGTGACCGACACCAGCTTCGTCTTTGGACTTGATTTCTAGAAAGGCAGGGCTGTCAGCGCTTGGCTGTGCGAGATAGGTCCGCATACGAATTTTTTCTTTCTTATGCTGATCCTGCAAGGAGTCTTGGATGAGCTGAAAATCTTCTGTATCAAAGTAGATATTAGAAATGGTTGAAGTCGGATAGTCGTCCTCGACGAGGTAGTCTTTCAAATCTTCTATTAAATCCTGTAAGTCTGTTTTAGAGACCAGGTACTTGGTTTCGATCCGTTCAAAGCTTGTTTCTAGGGGTTTCATAAGCAATTTCTCCTTTAGATAAATCATAGATTAAACAAGGTAAACTTGCTTGGAACAAGTCTAGAGGACATTTCTAAAAGTTTTATTAAGCGAAACTTAATTGAAACTGAATTTAAGGAAACTTTCAGAAAAGTTTTAGTTTTGTTTCAGGAATCTTCTGTAGACTGTCTAGCTATATCATACGAAGGAGAGGAAAAAGGCATGAAATCAAAAAAATGGACCCTACTCGCAACGAGTTTAACGGCAATGGTGCTGATGGCAGCATGTGCCCAGTCAACAACTACATCCAATACCAAGGCAACGACAAATAGTGCCACAACAACTGCAACAAAGACAAACCAATCATCCTATTTTACAGAGAAGGACAATGATACTTCTTATGACGAAAGCACAGCTTCTAAGATTGAGTTATCTGGCTCATCTGCAAACGTCTCTGGAGATGGGGTGACAGTCTCTGAATCAACAGTGACAATCACAAAATCTGGAACCTATGTAATTTCAGGTCAGTCTGACGGAGTGCAGATCAAGATCGAGGCAGATAAGTCTGCAGATGTTCATCTAGTCCTAAAAGGTGCGACCATGACCAATACCAATGCAGCGATATCTGCGACATCAGCTGGTCATGTCTACTTGACTCTAGCAGAGGGAACCACCAACAGTCTCTCTGACTCAAGCTCTAACAGCGACGAAAAAGCTGACGCAGCTCTCTTTTCTAAGGTGGATTTGACCATCAACGGGAAAGGAACTCTCAATGTAGATGGCAAGAAGAACAATGGTATCAAGGCTAATGACACTCTCCACATCACGGGTGGAACCTATAACATCACAGCAGTTGGCGATGCCTTTAATGTCAATGATGAACTCAACATCACTAGTACGACCATGACTATCGATGCCAAGGAAGATGGCGTAAAGGTGGACAATGACGAGGATACTTCAGTCGGAACCATGTACCTATCCAACAACAACATCACCGTCACAGCAGGAGATGATGGCATCCACGCATCAGGTGATTTGGTTATCGATAGTGGTACCTACACCGTCAAGAATTCGACAGAAGGACTTGAAGGTAAGTCGATCACTATCAACGGTGGGGACATTAGTATCTATTCGACAGATGATGGAGTCAACGCAGCTAATAAAAACGCCCAACAGAGTGAAATCTTCTTCACTATGAACGGTGGGAACCTGACAGTAGAAGTCGGTCAAGGGGACACAGACCCAATCGACTCAAACGGCAATATAACGGTCACAGGCGGAACCATTAAAATGACTGGTCAAACAGGTTTTGACTTTGATGGAACTGCGACCTACACAGGTGGAGATATCTATCTCAACGGCAAAAAACAAACGGAAATCGTCAACTCTATGCCTGTAGGTGGTGGACCAAATGGAGGCCCTCAAGGCGGAGGTCCAGCCCCTGGCGGACAAGGATAAAAAAGAATCTCCTTTCTCGAAAGAGAAGGGAGAGTTTTTGTGTTTGAGAGATGAATTGTAGCTAAAATAACTTCCAATCAGGACTTGAGAATTTCTTGGTTCGGGTTATATAAAAATGCGTGAAATGGATTTCCATTGCCAAGGTCATTAGAGTTGCGATAGCAATGACGATGGTAGGATTGGCCGAGAAAAGTAGAGGAAGAATAGGCCTTTAAAAAGTGGACAGGAAAGACCATTTCGGAGTATAGAGAGGAAGTTCAAAAACATTTTTAGAAATAAGACATATGCATTATAAACATCAGATACGAATCTGGTGTTTTATTTTTTAAAGAATTTAACCCTTTCTCTTGACAAGTGAGTGATTACTCACTATAATAGCTTCTGTGATTTAAAAAGTGAGTATTAACTCACCGAGGAGGAAGTAAATGAAAACATTACTACATTTACAAGATTTAGTAAAATCTTTTGACCATCAAATAGTTCTGAATCATGTCAGCTTTGAATTGCAGCCAGGAGAAATTATAGGCTTAATTGGTCCGTCTGGTGCTGGTAAATCAACTATGATTAAGACCATGTTAGGGATGGAAAAAGCTGACGGAGGGGTTGCTTTAGTGTTAAATCACACAATGCCCAATCGCTATATTTTAGGAGATATTGGCTATATGGCCCAATCAGATGCTTTATACGAGTCCTTGTCAGGCCAAGAAAATCTGGAATTTTTTGGTCAGCTAAAGGGGCTTTCTAAAAAAGACCTAAAGGCGGAAATTGCTCATATAGCTCAAGTAGTAGATCTGACAGACTACTTAAACAAGGCGGTATCTGGTTATTCTGGAGGAATGAAACGGCGTTTGTCTCTTGCTATCGCGCTGTTAGGAAATCCTCAACTCTTGATTTTGGACGAACCGACAGTTGGAATCGACCCTTCTCTTCGAAAGAAAATCTGGAAAGAATTATTCGCGCTTAGAGACAATGGGGTTGGGATATTAGTTACTACCCATGTTATGGATGAAGCAGAGTTGACGGATAAGGTCGGCTTATTATTAGACGGAAAAATCATTGCTTTTGATACACCGCAACACTTAAAAGAAAGTTATCAAGCTTCAAGTATTGAAGAAGTATTTTTAAAAGCAGAAGGTGAGTAAAATGAGAACAATAGCGATTGCAAAAAAAGTCATCAAAGAATTACTTCGTGACAAACGAACTCTAGCCCTGATGTTTATAGCACCTGTTTTTATCATGTGGTTGATGAATCTCATGTTTTCAGCTAGTACAACCGTGAATGTCAAGTTAGCAACACAGGATCTACCAACTGGTTTGGTAACGAAAATGGATGAGCTCGATCATGTGGACGTCGAGACTTATCAAGACTTAGATCAAGCCAAAGAAGCGCTAGCAAATGAAAAAGTCGATGCTGTGATTTCTTATAAAAACGGTGAGTACCAGGTCGACTACGCAAACACAGACGCCTCCAAAACATCTATGATACGACAAGTGTTACGAACGAGTATCGCCAGTGAAGGCACCGATCAGTTACTATCTCGTGTTAAACAAGCTCTTCCACAATTGGACTCGGACGCAAAAACACCAGAAATCAAGGAGTCTTACCAGTATGGAGATGAAAACACAAGCTTCTTTACCAGTATGATTCCGGTTTTGATAGGTTTTGTAGTTTTCTTCTTTGTCTTTTTGATTTCAGGTATGGCGCTTTTGAAAGAGCGCACCAGTGGAACACTAGAACGTTTGTTAGCAACACCAGTGAAACGATCTGAAATCGTCTATGGCTATATGTTGTCTTACGGTATTATTGCGATTTTTCAAACGGCAGTTGTCGTTTTAGCAGCAATTTGGCTACTAGATGTAGAAGTTGTAGGAAGTATTTTAAATGTTATAATAGTTAATGTGGTACTGGCTCTTGTAGCACTAGCTTTTGGAATTCTCTTGTCTACTCTAGCAAAATCAGAATTCCAAATGATGCAATTTATTCCTCTCGTGATTATGCCCCAACTTTTTTTCTCAGGAATTATTCCATTGTCATCCATGGGAGAGTGGGCTCTAACTGTGGGGAAATTTTTGCCATTAACCTATTCTGGTGATGCAATAAGCCAGATTATTCTTTACGGACACAATCTTGGTGATATTTTGCCAAATCTTGGTGTTTTAATGGTTTTCTTGATCATTTTAACAATTCTTAATATTGTTGGATTGCGTCGTTATCGTAAAGTTTAGAAATCAACATAAATAATGCTAAAAAGGTGTGAAGATTAGATGGATAAGACTGTTTTTGAATCGTTTGAAGATTACTTAGAAGAAGCGAATTACCCTCAAGGAAAGAAAAAAATCATGCAGGCAGCAGTGGATCTCATATCAACCAGGAGTTACCATGGGACCTCAACTCTTCACATAGCTGAGCGTGCTGGACTAAGCCAGGCAACTTTGTTTAAGTATTTTAAGACGAAGGATGATCTACTGACGGCTATTTTACATCCTGTAGTCCCAGGCATTTTCGGTAGTTTTTTTGAGGAACTCTTAGCTTTTGAAACGACAGAAGAGAGGGTTCGTTATCTCGTCCATGATCGTATGAGCTATCTCAAAAAAAATCGTGCTTTGATGAAAATCATTCTGCAGGAGAGTTTTTCAAATAAAAAACTAAAAAATGAACAGATTTTTATCTGGAATGCTATTCAAGATAAACTTCGAGTACTTCATAAGGAATTGCTGGCAGATCCACGTGTAAATCCAGAGTTAACGAGTCCTCAAATGGTTCGTATTTGTGTTGGCCCGTTGTTGGCTTACTTCGCTCAGCTTTATATCGTTAGCGATAATGGAGAAATAAAAGAGGAAGACTTAGACTTATTAGAAAAACAGATTTTAGGTGGTTTGTGGAAATAAGGGAGTTCTAGAAGAACTAAGGTTTATTTACTTGACTTTCAAACAAGCTAAAAAAGACATGTTCTGCTTATTTCAGATTCATGTCTTTTTGTTATTGGATTTGATATGTTTTTATAACTCCTCAATCACTTTGCCAAAACAGAAACCGACTTCTCCAGCGGTGCAACGATTTCTCAAGTGTATGGAAGAGGAGATTTCTGGATTGATAAAGACAACTCCTTGACACTCCGTCAGCTTTTGATACAATAGTACAAAATTAGAGGAGGTGGGTTATGATTCAGAAACATGCAATTCCCATTTTAGAGTTTGATGACAATCCCCAGGCGGTCCTTATGCCAACACATGAGGGACTAGATTTAAAGTTGCCAAAGAAGTGCATCTATGCATTTTTGGAGGAGGAAATCGACCGTTATGCTCAGGAAGTAGGGGCGGATTGTGTTGGTGAGTTCGTTTCGGCCACCAAGACTTATCCAGTCTACGTCCTCAACTACAAGGGTGAGGAGATTTGTCTAGCCCAGGCGCCCGTAGGCTCTGCCCCAGCGGCCCAGTTTATGGATTGGTTGATTGGCTATGGTGTGGAGCAAATTATTTCCACTGGAACCTGTGGAGTTCTAGCCGATATAGAGGAGAATGCCTTTCTCGTCCCTGTTCGCGCTTTGCGAGATGAGGGAACTAGCTACCATTATGCAGCACCTTCTCGTTATATGGAGATGCAGATTGAGGCTGTCTCTGCCATTGAGCAAATCTTGGAGCAAATAGGCATCCCTTACGAGGAAGTCATGACCTGGACGACAGATGGTTTTTACCGAGAGACGGCTGAAAAGGTTGCTTATCGTAAGGAAGAAGGCTGTGCTGTTGTGGAGATGGAGTGTTCGGCTCTTGCGGCAGTAGCTCAGCTACGTGGGGTTGTCTGGGGAGAACTGCTCTTTACCGCAGATTCCTTGGCGGATCTAGACAACTACGACAGTCGTGACTGGGGTTCTGAAGCTTTTGACAAGGCACTCGAACTCTGTCTTGCCATTGTGCACTACATGTGAGTGTTCTGACTGTTTTTATGGTAGAATGTAGCTATGTTATTCAAATCTTTTTTGGAAAAAATCAAAACGAATCTGGCTCGTTTATCGCCAGCCCGTCGCATCTTTTTAAGTTTTGCCCTAGTAATCTTCTTGGGCTCGCTCCTTTTAAGCCTTCCCTTTGTGCAAGCAGCAACGTCACAAGCGACCTACTTTGATCATCTCTTTACAACGGTGTCCATGGTCTGTGTGACAGGGCTCTTCACCCTGCCAGTGGCTTCTACTTATAATATCTGGGGGCAGTTAATCTGTATGCTCTTGATCCAGATTGGTGGTTTGGGGCTTATGACCTTTATCGGAATCTTTTATATCCAAGGCAAGCAAAAGCTCAGCCTTCGTGGCCGGGAGACCATTCAAGAAAGTTTCAGTTATGGAGAAACCCAGTCTCTAAAGGATTTCATCCGCTCGATCTTTCTGACGACTTTTTTAGTGGAAGGGATCGGTGCCTTTCTCCTGAGTTTTCGCTTTATTCCTGAATTTGGCTGGGGACGAGGGGTGTTAACTTCTATCTTTTTGGCTGTTTCAGCTTTCTGTAATGCTGGATTTGATAATTTTGGAAGTACGAGTTTGGTAGCTTTTCAAACGGACCCCTTGATCAATCTAGTGATTGCAGGATTGATTATCACGGGTGGTCTAGGATTTATGGTCTGGTTTGACCTAGCGACCCAGATTGGGAAAAAGAAAAAACGCCGTCTGCGTTTCCATACCAAGTTGGTTCTCTTTTTAACGGCGGGAATTCTGCTCTTTGGAACCGTATCGACTTTGTTCATCGAGTGGAACAATCCTGGAACGATTGGAAATCTCAGCGCTCCAGAGAAACTACTGGTTAGTTTCTTCCAGACCGTCAGCATGAGAACGGCAGGCTTTGCTTCCATTGACTATACCCAGGCTCGACCGGTGACCTTGTTCATCTATATCCTACAGATGTTTCTAGGAGGGGCGCCTGGAGGGACAGCAGGGGGGCTCAAGATTACGACCTTCTTTGTCTTGTTGGTCTTTGCTCGTAGCGAACTATTGGGCTTGCCTCATGCCAATGTGGCTCGGAGGACCATTGAACCCCGAACTGTGCAAAAATCTTTCAGTGTCTTTATTATCTTCTTGCTAACATTCTTGCTGGGCTTGATCCTGCTAGGGGTAACCGCAGAGGGAAATCCGCGCTTTATCTACCTCATGTTTGAGACTATTTCAGCGCTTGCGACAGTTGGAGTGACGGCAAATTTAACGCCGGAGTTAGGTAAGTTAGCCCTCAGCATCGTTATGTTGTTGATGTTTATCGGCCGTATTGGTCCCTTGACACTACTGGTTAGTGTAGCGGAATACCAGCCAGACAAGAAAGATACGATTCACTATATGAAAGCAGATATCACTATCGGATAAGAAAGGAAAAACGATGTCAGATCGGACAATTGGAATTTTAGGCTTGGGAATTTTTGGGAGCAGTGTTTTGGCTGCCCTAGCCAAGCATGACATGAATATCATTGCTATTGATGACCACGAGGAACGCATTAATCAATTTGAACCAGTGTTGGCGCGTGGAGTAGTTGGAGATATCACGGATGAAGAACTCCTTCTATCAGCGGGGATTGACACCTGTGATACCGTAGTTGTCGCAACGGGTGAAAATCTGGAGTCCAGTGTTCTTGCGGTTATGCACTGCAAAAGTCTAGGAGTGCCGACCGTCATTGCCAAGGTCAAAAGCCATACAGCTAAAAAGGTGTTGGAAAAAATTGGTGCAGACGCAGTCATCTCACCAGAGTTTGAAATGGGGCGCTCATTGGCACAGACCATCCTCTTTCATAACAGCGTAGACGTCTTTCAGCTGGACAAGAATGTTTCGATTGTCGAGATGAAAATCCCCCAATCATGGGTAGGTAAAAGCCTCAGTCAGTTAGATTTGCGTGGGCGATACAACCTCAACGTACTTGGCTTTCGTTCCTACGAAAATGCTCCTCTGGATGTTCAATTCGGACCCAATGACCTCTTGCAGGCAGATGCCTATATCATGGCCGTCATTAATAACCAACATCTGGACACCCTAGCTGAACTGAGTGAGTAGGAGAGGAAGGGTACTCTCTTTCCAAATAATTAACGAGTCAATATAAGTATTTTATAAGAGGGATTTAAGAAAAATTTTAACTTTTTCTTAATCCTTTTTAATTTTAGGAGATTATACTAGAGTCATAAAAAAAAGAAAACTCTAAGGAGAATCCTATGAAATTCAATCCAAATCAGAGATATACTCGTTGGTCAATTCGCCGTCTTAGTGTCGGTGTTGCTTCAGTTGTTGTGGCCAGTGGCTTCTTTGTCCTAGTCGGTCAACCAAGTTCTGCGCGTGCTGATGTCGTCAATCCGACTCCTGCCCAAGTCGTGCCAGACGCTGCTTCGGTGAGTGAAAAGAGCGACTTACCAGCAGAGGTTCTCAAAAAAGCAGTCGATGTAGCTCTTCCTTCAGAACAGTCTATTCCAACACCTAAAGCAAGTGAGGATACGACAAACTCTTCAGAAAAAGCGGACGCAACTGCTAAAGAGCCAGTAGTAGCACCAAAAGAAGAAATGCAAGCAAAGCCAGATTCTAAGAAACAAACAGAAGATGCAGTTAAACCTGTGAAAAGTCCTGCGTCTACAGTTTCTGGACAAGACCGTGAAGCCAGTGAAGCGAAATCAGCGACCACTCCAGCCGAAGTACAAAAAGGTGTGGCCGACAACACCAAAGATACAGTAGATGTCCCAGCTTCTTATTTGGATAGAGCTAATTTCCCAGGTCCATTTACAGCTGGTGTCAACCAAGTTATTCCATACGAAGCCTTTGGTGGAGATGGTATGTTGACTCGCCTTATCTTGAAAGCCTCTGATAAGGCTCCATGGTCAGACAACGGAACAGCTAAAAATCCCGCTCTCTCACCAGTAGAGAAATTGGGCAAAGGCCTCTACTTCTACGAAGTGGATTTAGCAGGCACCCAAGGTAAATCTGACAAAGAGCTGCTTGACCTTTTGAAACAAAATGGTACACAAAGCTATAAAGCTACTATCAAGGTGTACGGTGCAAAAGACGGCAAACCTGACTTAACTAACCTTGTAGCAACTAAAAATTTGGATGTCAACTTGAATGGTTTGACCACTCCAGCTGAAGTGCAAAAAGGTGTGGCTGACAATACAAAAGATACAGTAGATGTCCCAGCTAGCTATCTTGACAAAGCCAATTTCCCAGGACCATTTACAGCTGGTGTCAATCAAGTCATTCCATATGAATTCTTCGCTGGAGATGGCATGTTGACTCGTCTTATCTTGAAAGCCTCTGATAAGGCTCCATGGTCAGACAATGGAACGGCTAAAAATCCCGCTCTCCCACCAGTAGAGAAATTGGGCAAAGGCCTTTACTTCTACGAAGTAGACTTGGCTGGAACCCAAGGTAAATCTGACAAAGAGTTGCTTGATCTTTTAAAACAAAATGGAACTCAAAGCTATAAAGCTACTATCAAGGTGTACGGTGCAAAAGACGGCAAGCCTGACTTAACTAATCTGGTAGCGACTAAAGATTTGGATGTTAACTTGAATGGCTTGACCACCCCAGCTGAAGTGCAAAAGGGTGTGGCTGACAACACCAAAGACACAGTAGATGTCCCAGCTTCTTACTTGGATAGAGCCAATTTCCCAGGTCCATTTACAGCTGGTGTCAACCAAGTCATTCCATACGAATTCTTTGCTGGTGATGGCATGTTGACTCGCCTGATCTTGAAAGCATCCGATAAGGCTCCATGGTCCGACAACGGAACAGCTAAAAATCCCGCTCTCCCACCGGTAGAGAAATTGGGCAAAGGCCTTTACTTCTACGAAGTGGATTTAGCAGGCACCCAAGGAAAATCAGATAAAGAGCTGCTTAACCTCTTAAAACAAAACGGCACTCAAAGCTATAAGGCAACCATCAAGGTGTACGGTGCAAAAGACGGCAAGCCTGACTTAACTAATCTGGTAGCGACTAAAGATTTGACTGTTAATTTGAATGGCTTGACCACACCAAATCAGGTTAAAGAGTCTGTTGCTAATAACATCAAAAATAGCATTGATGTTCCGGCTAGCTACCTTGAAAAAGCAAATGTTCCTGGACCTTTCTTGGCCGGTGTCAACCAAGTTATTCCATACGAAGCTTTTGGTGGAGATGGTATGTTGACTCGCCTCTTGTTAAAAGCCTCAGACAAAGCCCCATGGTCAGATAATGGAACAGCTAAAAATCCTGCTCTATTGCCACTTGAAGGCTTGGCTAAAGGCCAATATTTCTACGAAGTGGATTTGAATGGTAACACGACAGGCAAAGAAGGACAAGCCTTGCTGGATCAACTTCGAGCTAACGGAACCCATACGTATCTAGCTACTGTTAAAGTCTATGGTTCTAAAGATGGCAAACCAGATTTGACCAATCTTATCGCTACTCGTCAAGTAACGATTCAGCTTCGTGGAAAAGAAATGGCGACAATACCATCTCAACAAGGTCAGATGAATACGAAGCCTTCTGAAACAGGCTCTACAGCTATGACTGAGGGTATGATGGGTACAAATCACCATATGTCAGATATGAGGGTCGATCAACCAGCTTCTAGCCCAATGGCTAATATGATGAAAAAAGATGATAAAGCGATGCTACCAAATACTGGGGAAGCTAAAACGGCTACAGCCGGCCTTGGTATCTTTGGTCTAGCCTTGGCAGGTCTTGTTGGACTCTTGGGTTTGACAACCAAACGAGAAGATTAAGATTCAAATCACTTAAACATTAGGGAAAATAGTGTTATACTAAAGCAAGTATAACACTGTTTTTATCGAAGGAGTGTCAGATGAAAAAGACAATTTTGCTGGTTGATGATGAGATAGATATTCTAGATATTCAAAACCGCTATCTTATACAGGCAGGTTACGATGTTTTGGTCGCCCATGATGGTAAGGAGGGATTAGAACTTTTCAGAAAAAAATCTATCGACCTCATTATCACAGATATCATGATGCCCAATATGGACGGTTATGATTTTATCAGTGAAGTTCAGTATATCGCTCCGGATCAACCCTTCCTCTTTACAACTGCTAAGACAAGCGAACAGGATAAGATTTATGGATTAAGTTTGGGGGCAGATGATTTTATAGTCAAACCCTTTAGCCCACGCGAATTGGTTTTAAGAGTGAATAATATCTTGCGTCGCCTTAGCCGTGGAGGAGAGACAGAACAGATCGAGTTTGGTGATTTGGTAATCAACCATGTGACTCATGAGGTTCGCATTGGGGAGCAACCTTTGGAATTGACAGTAAAATCCTTTGAACTTCTATGGGTATTAGCAAGCAATCCTGAGAGAGTCTTTTCAAAGACGGAACTTTACGAGAAGGTATGGCAAGAGGACTATGTGGATGATACCAATACACTCAATGTTCATATCCATGCTTTGAGGCAAGAGTTGACTAAGTATACAAATTCAAATGCTCCTGCTATCAAAACTGTCTGGGGTTTGGGCTATAAGATGGAAAAACCAAGAGGTAGAAAATGAAATTAAAAAACTATATTCTAGTGGGGTATCTAGTGTCGACTCTACTAACGATTTTGGTCGTTTTCTGGGCAGTCCAACGAATGTTGATTGAGAAAAGTGAAGTTTACTTTCTAGTTGGAATGACCTTGATTGCTAGTTTCATTGGTGCTGCAGTGAGCATCTTTCTTTTGTCGCCTGTGTTCTCTTCTCTGAAACATTTGAAAAAACAAGCGCAGGATATAGCCAGTAAGGATTTCAGCACAGAAATTGAAACCAAAGGACCATTAGAATTTCAAGAGCTGGGCCAGGCTTTTAATGACATGTCCCACAATTTGCAAGCCACCTTTCAATCACTTGATGAGAGCGAGCAAGAAAAGAGAATGATGATTGCGCAGCTCTCTCACGATATTAAAACTCCCATTACCTCCATTCAGGTTACTGTGGAGGGAATTCTAGATGGAGTGATTAAGGAAGAGGAGCGGCTCCACTACTTAGCCACGATTGGTCGGCAAACTGAGCGTCTAAATAAGCTGGTGGAGGAGTTGGATGTTTTGACTCTTAACACACAACCTCAAGATACTGCTGATGAAGAAGTTGAAGAGGTCTTTTTAGATCAGTTGCTGATTGAGTCAATGAGTGAATTTCAACTCCAGATTGAACAAGAGGAGCGAGATGTTTACATTCAAGTATCACCTGAGTCAGCGAAAATCAAGAGCCATTCTGACAAACTTTCTCGTATTCTGGTCAATTTGTTAAACAATGCCTTTAAATATTCAGAACCAGGAACCAGAATCGAGGTTCTTGCCCAATTAACAGAACAAGAGCTGACAATCAGTGTGAAAGACGAGGGTCAGGGGATCCTTCCTGAAGATTTGGAAAAGATCTTTAAACGACTTTATCGTGTAGAAACTTCGCGCAATATGAAGACAGGTGGACATGGATTAGGACTTGCGATTGCACGCGAACTAGCCCATCAGCTTGGTGGCGAAATCACAGCAGAAAGTCAGTATGGCTTAGGAAGCAAGTTTACATTCAGCCTTAGTTTGAAATAAAGGCGTAAAACCCCTTTACAAATCTAGCTTTTCATGGTACAATAGCCTTTGTGTGAAATAGCAGCAGGAAAGCATGAAGCTCGTCAACAGGTGTCTTATGACAAGTAACCTTGGCTGTTTAGGCGAAGGGCATCTGCACGAATCAGGGCTTTCTAAGTGACTATTTCCACCGAAATATTATTTATATCAGGAGGACATTCACATGTCACGTTATACAGGACCATCTTGGAAACAAGCTCGTCGCCTTGGCCTTTCACTTACAGGTACAGGTAAAGAATTGGCACGTCGTAACTACGTACCAGGACAACACGGACCAAACAACCGTTCTAAATTGTCAGAATACGGTTTGCAATTGGCTGAAAAACAAAAACTTCGTTTCACTTACGGTGTAGGTGAAAAACAATTCCGTAACTTGTTCGTACAAGCTACAAAAATCAAAGGCGGAATCCTAGGTTTCAACTTCATGCTTCTTTTGGAACGCCGTTTGGATAACGTTGTTTACCGTCTTGGCCTTGCGACTACTCGTCGTCAAGCTCGTCAATTCGTAAACCATGGCCACATCCTTGTTGACGGAAAACGCGTTGATATCCCATCATACCGCGTAACTCCAGGTCAAGTGATCTCAGTTCGTGAAAAATCATTGAAAGTTCCAGCAATCCTTGAAGCAGTAGAAGCTACTCTTGGACGTCCAGCATTCGTATCATTCGATGCTGAGAAATTGGAAGGTTCATTGACTCGCTTGCCAGAACGCGACGAAATCAACCCAGAAATCAACGAAGCACTTGTCGTTGAATTCTACAACAAAATGCTTTAATTTTAAGAAATATCTTACAGAAAGCCTACAACAGTGGGCTTTTTGCTTTGTCTTAAAAAACTATAGAACACTTCTTAACTGTGAAGGAGGATAAAAAAATTCCCTGCAAATTGAAATTGCAAGGAACTTTCGTTAATGGTAATGGATGAGCCAGGTGGAATACTTTTTCCCAAGCCAGAGAGCAAAGAGGAGATTGATGACGACGATGCCTGAACCGACCAGTGAAAATAGGAAAAATTCGCTAGTCGAAACCTGCCACAAATGCACGATGTCTGTAATCAAATAAGCACTGACAGGAAAACAAAGGATAGAAGTGATGAGAGCAGGGATATACTTACAGAGAAGAATTGATTGTCCAATATGGAGCAAGAGATGGAGTGCAAAGGCCACAAATCCTCCTAACCAAACTAATTCGAGCGCTCTAGATTGAGTAAAATACGCTAATAAAGTGATGGATAAGACAAGAATAAACTCCTCAAAAACAGCAAGGGCAAATCCCTCTGTTGTCATTTCTTTGTGGATTTTGAGAATAGTTGGAGCCTTTTGGGCCAGCAAGGTTTCGTTGAGATGAATCCAAGGGACAAGACCGATAATTTCTTCCATATCGTGAAAGATAAAGAGTAGAGGGAACATCCAAAGATAAAATGCCATAAATCTCTCCTGAAAAGCTATAGATTGCTAACCAATAAAGCAAAAAACGCCCAGTAAGGCGTTTTGAGTTAGATGTGCTTATTTAACCTCTGTAAACACTACGTGTTTGCGAAGTTTTGGTGAGTATTTCTTCAATTGAAGACGGTCTGGAGTGTTACGTTTGTTTTTAGAAGTAAGGTACAAGCGTTCACCAGATTCTTTATGTTCAAGTGTGATATTTACGCGCATGGTATCTCCCTTCTATTATTCAGCTGATGCAGCTTTAGCAATCTTACGTCCTTTGTAGTATCCTTTAAGTGATACACGGTGAGAACGTGAGTAATCTCCAGTAGTTTCGTCAAAGTTTACAGATGGAGCTGTTACTTTGTAGTGTGTACGACGTTTGTTTTTCTTCGCTTTTGAAGTGCGACGTGCAGGTACTGCCATTTTCTTTTCTCCTTTAGGTATTTAAATTCGATTCAATCTAGTGATTTTCATCAACCATATTAGAATAACACATTTTTTTTGTAAAGTAAAGTTACTTGACAAAAAAAGATGAAAAAATTAGAAGTCATTCAATCAAATTAATCGAAATTTTCTGAAAATTCAAGAATTTTCTTCTGTTCATTGCCTTTAAAATGTGCTATAATAGTAAAAACTGAAATGGGAGGGATAAGATGACTGAATTAGATAAACGTCACCGCAGTAGCATTTATGACAGCATGGTTAAATCACCAAACCGTGCCATGCTTCGTGCGACTGGTATGACAGATAAGGACTTTGAAACACCGATTGTGGGAGTGATTTCGACTTGGGCGGAAAATACACCATGTAACATTCACTTGCATGATTTCGGGAAATTGGCTAAAGAAGGTGTCAAATCTGCGGGAGCTTGGCCGGTACAGTTTGGAACCATTACCGTAGCGGACGGGATTGCCATGGGAACGCCTGGTATGCGTTTCTCTCTAACATCTCGTGATATCATTGCGGACTCTATCGAGGCGGCGATGGGTGGTCACAACGTCGATGCCTTCGTTGCTATCGGTGGCTGTGACAAGAACATGCCTGGTTCTATGATTGCTATTGCCAACATGGATATTCCAGCTATTTTCGCCTATGGTGGTACTATTGCACCGGGAAATCTTGATGGCAAAGACATTGACTTGGTTTCTGTCTTTGAGGGAATCGGAAAATGGAACCACGGTGACATGACAGCTGAGGACGTGAAACGTCTCGAATGTAATGCCTGCCCTGGCCCTGGTGGCTGTGGTGGTATGTATACAGCTAATACCATGGCGACTGCTATTGAAGTTCTAGGTATGAGTTTGCCAGGATCTTCATCTCACCCAGCTGAATCAGCTGACAAGAAAGAAGATATCGAAGCAGCAGGACGAGCTGTGGTTAGGATGCTGGAACTTGGTCTCAAACCATCAGATATCTTGACTCGTGAAGCCTTTGAAGATGCCATCACTGTAACCATGGCTCTCGGTGGTTCTACAAATGCCACTCTTCACTTGCTTGCCATTGCCCATGCGGCTAATGTTGACTTGTCACTTGAGGACTTCAATACGATCCAAGAACGTGTGCCTCACTTGGCCGACTTGAAACCATCTGGTCAGTATGTCTTCCAAGACCTCTATGAAGTCGGTGGTGTGCCTGCGGTTATGAAATACCTCTTGGCAAATGGTTTCCTTCATGGCGACCGTATTACATGTACTGGTAAGACAGTCGCTGAAAACTTGGCTGACTTTGCAGACCTCACACCAGGTCAAAAAGTCATCATGCCACTTGAAAATCCAAAACGTGCAGATGGTCCGCTTATCATCTTGAACGGGAACCTTGCCCCTGATGGAGCGGTTGCCAAGGTATCAGGTGTTAAAGTGCGTCGCCACGTTGGACCAGCTAAGGTCTTTGACTCAGAAGAAGATGCTATTCAGGCTGTTCTGACAGATGAAATCGTTGATGGCGATGTAGTCGTTGTTCGTTTCGTGGGACCTAAGGGTGGTCCTGGTATGCCTGAGATGCTGTCGCTTTCATCCATGATCGTTGGTAAAGGTCAAGGAGACAAGGTTGCTCTCTTGACGGATGGCCGTTTCTCTGGTGGTACTTATGGTCTGGTTGTGGGACATATCGCTCCTGAAGCTCAGGATGGTGGACCGATTGCCTACCTTCGTACAGGTGACATCGTTACGGTTGACCAAGATACCAAAGAAATTTCCATGGCCGTATCCGAAGAAGAACTTGAAAAACGCAAGGCAGAAACAACCTTGCCACCACTTTACAGCCGTGGTGTCCTTGGTAAATATGCCCATATCGTATCATCTGCTTCACGCGGAGCTGTGACAGACTTCTGGAATATGGACAAGTCAGGTAAAAAATAAACTCATACTCTTCGAAAATCAAATTCAAACCACGTCAACGTCGCCTTGCCGTACTCAAGTACAGCCTGCGGCTAGTTTCCTAGTTTGCTCTTTGATTTTCATTGAGTATCAAAAAGCAAGCCATCTTCGGCTTGCTTCTTTTTATCTTCAAAAGTGATTTGCCTCGTTAACGAGGTGGCAGTCCAAGGGCAATACGGCCGTAGCGACTGATTCGTGTGATCTTCCAGGCAGGCGACCAAGTGACTTCAACCTTGACATCTTCGATACCCTCGATTTGTTTCAGACCTGCGACGATTTCGATAGGCAAACTTTCTGCACAATCACAGGCAGTATCGGTGAAGGTCATGACAATCTTACAGAGACCCGTTTCATCCAGATTGATTTCATAAATCAAGCCCAGATTGTACACATCCAATTCCACATCTGTATCAAAAACCTTCTCTAGTTTTTCGATAATTTGGTCTTGTAAGGCCAAAGCGCGGTCATTGATTTTGATATCATCTCTCATAACAGTCCCTCCACGTGATAAATATCCTCTATTTTCTCATAATTCTGACAATTTGGCAAGTTTTTGATGAATTTTCTGAAAAAGACTCTCTTGAGATTTTCTACTCTCACTGTTTTAATCCCTTTATTTATGGTAAAATAAGACTATTAAGTTTAAAGAGGATTCCCTATGAAATTACAAAAACCAAAAGGAACGCAGGATATTTTACCTGCTGAGTCTGCCAAGTGGCAGTATGTTGAGGGCTTTGCCCGTGAAATTTTCAAGCGCTATAACTATGCAGAAGTGCGCACGCCTATTTTTGAGCATTACGAGGTCATCAGTCGCTCTGTCGGAGATACAACGGATATCGTAACCAAGGAAATGTACGATTTCTATGACAAGGGTGACCGTCATATCACCCTCCGTCCAGAAGGAACTGCGCCCGTTGTCCGCTCTTATGTGGAAAATAAACTCTTTGCCCCAGAAGTGCAAAAGCCAAGTAAGTTCTATTACATGGGCCCTATGTTCCGTTATGAGCGTCCACAGGCAGGTCGTTTGCGCCAGTTCCACCAGATTGGTGTCGAGTGCTTTGGCTCTAGCAATCCAGCTACCGATGTGGAAACCATCGCTATGGCAGCTCATTTCTTGAAAGAAATCGGCATCCAAGGTGTCAAATTACACCTCAACACTCTCGGAAATCCTGAGAGTCGTGCGGCTTATCGTCAGGCCTTGATCGACTATTTGACACCGATCAAGGAGACCTTGTCTAAGGATAGCCAACGTCGTTTGGAGGAAAATCCTCTCCGTGTCTTGGACTCTAAGGAAAAAGAAGACAAGGTGGCAGTAGAAAATGCACCGTCTATCTTGGACTTCCTTGATGAAGAAAGCCAAGCTCATTTTGATACCGTCCGTCAGATGTTGGAAAATCTGGGTGTAGACTATATCATCGATACCAATATGGTGCGTGGTCTGGACTACTACAACCACACCATTTTCGAGTTTATCACTGAGATCGAGGGCAATGACTTGACCGTCTGTGCGGGTGGTCGCTACGATGGCTTGGTTGCCTACTTTGGTGGTCCTGAAACTGCTGGATTTGGTTTTGGACTTGGTGTAGAGCGCCTGCTTCTCATCCTTGAAAAGCAAGGTGTGGCCCTTCCTATTGAAAACGCCCTAGATATCTATATCGCAGTCTTGGGTGAAGGAGCAAATGTTAAGGCCTTGGAATTGGTACAAGCCCTTCGCCAACAAGGTTTTAAAGCAGAGCGTGATTACCTTAACCGGAAGCTCAAAGCTCAGTTCAAGTCCGCCGATGTCTTTGCGGCTAAGACTCTTATTACTCTAGGCGAGAGTGAAGTCGAAAGCGGACAAGTGACGGTTAAGAACAACCAAACTCGAGAAGAAGTGCAAGTGTCACTTGATGCTATCAATCAAAATTTCTTAGAAATCTTTGAAAAATTAGGCTTTTAATAGTAGAAAAACTGGTCAGGACCTTGCTCCTGACCGTTTTCTTTTGCAAAATGACAAAAATCATAAACCTTTTGACAAACATACTTGTCAAAAAGAAAAAGATGTGTTACAATATAAGCAAGTTAAGAGTAAAGGAGAAGGGAATGCTTAAAAATCGTTTAAAAGAGCTTCGGGCTCGCGATGGTCTCAATCAAACCGAACTGGCCAAGTTAGCAGGAGTTTCCAGACAGACCATTAGCCTACTAGAACGGGACGAATACACCCCGTCCATTGTGATTGCCCTGAAGATTTCGCAGATATTCAATGAACCAGTCGAGTCGGTATTTCGGATAGAGGAGGATGAGTGATGAACAAGTATAAAGTAATCTATTATGTAGTTGCCATAGCTCTATTAGTCAGCGTATTTCTACTGATTGGGATGGACCTAGGCTGGTTTAATCCCTATCAAAGTAATCAATTTATTTGGGCCTACTTTGCTCTCATCCCAGTAGTTGACTGGATTGAAAAGAAATCCAAAAATCTAGCAAGTGAAAAAGGAGAATGAATATGAAAGAGTTTTTAGCAGGTTTTCAAGTAGATACTGAGAACAAAGAACTTGCGGGTGTTTGTGCGGGTTTAGGAAATTATTTTAACATTCAAGCCAATATCGTTCGTTTGGTGGCAGTCTTGTTGTTTCTCTCTTCGACAGAGATTGGGATTATAACAGTAACTCTCTATGCCTATCTAGCAGGTTGGCTTAGGAATGAACCCTTGGGAGATGGAGCAAAAAAAGCTAGAAATCAAGCTATTCTCTTACTTTCTGTTTGTTTGATTTTGGTGTCACTTGGAACAGAAGGCTTAACAGCTATTTATGAATCAGGGAAAGCATTTGGTCAGTGGTTAGTTGGATTGGTTTAGTTTAGAAAGAGTATGAATATGAAAAAGAAACGTGAATTGTTATTTTTAATGGCTTTGATCTTGGGAGGCTTCTTGGGCATGCTTGCAGGGATGTTTAAGGCCTATACCGAAAACTATGGAAGCATTTTAGATGTCAAAACCGTGATTCCATGGATATCATCTATTTGTTTACTGTTAGGTTTTATTAGTATGTTTTTGACTTTTGATTTCTTAAAGAAAAGCAGAAAATTTCACTCCTTGTATCAAGAGGAAATGGATGATGATCTGAATGAAACCTATTATGTACAAATGTATCGTAATCTCGAGTTTGGAACTATTGCTTTTAATAGTGCAAGCGTAGCGATTTTTTTGGCTCTATTCATTTCAGGAAGTGAAGTAATTGTACTAAATGTAAGCCACCTAACCTTATCTCTTTCTTTTTTGGCATTAGTGTTGGTTTTCAATGCTCAAAAATATCTCTATAAGACCATTGCGATCGTTCGTCAGTTTGATTTGGAATTCTTCTCTACACCAAAGGATGTCTTGGACTACGTAAACTCCTATGATGAAGGGGAGCGTCAGGCTAATTTGGAACAAAGTTTTCGAATTTTATTCCAATTAAATCAGTATGTCTTACCAGGTCTCTATTTTTTGATTGCTATCTTTTCTTTATTGACAGGAGAGATTCAGTTACTAGCCTTCTTGCTTGTAGGAGCGATCCATATTTATATCAATGTGATGCAATTACCTATGGTAAAACGTTATTTTAAGTAAAAGGAGTTCCTATGATTCGTGTTGAAAATGTAAGCAAAAGTTTTGGAAGCAAGAAAGCTCTGCATCAGATTTCTTTCGAGATTCAGGAGGGTGAAATTTTTGGCTTCCTAGGACCTTCAGGTTCTGGTAAAACAACTATGATCAATGTTCTGACGGGTCAGTTAGCTGCAGATCAGGGTGAGACAGTTCTCCTAGGGAAGTCCTCTCGAAATTTGACTTCAAATGATTTGGAACAAATCGGGATTGTTAGTGATACCAGTGGTTTTTATGAAAAGATGAACCTCTATAAAAATCTGCTCATTTATGCAAAATTATATGGTCTTAAAGCTTCTAGAGTAGATACAGTACTTGATCAAGTTGGGTTATCAGATGCCAAAAACATTATCGCAGAAAAACTATCCACAGGTATGAAACAACGGATGTTCTTGGCTCGTGCTCTTCTAAATGCTCCCAAAATCCTCTTTCTGGATGAGCCAACAAGTGGTCTTGATCCTACCACCTCAAAATCGATTCATGCTCTCTTACAAGAATTGAAGCAGGCTGGGACAACGATTTTCTTAACAACCCACGATATGAATGAAGCAACCTTGCTTTGTGATCGCCTCTCTCTTTTAAATAAGGGAAACTTGATTGAGTATGGCAGTCCACAAGAGATTATCCAGAAATACCATGAGGATAAAAAGGTTCGTTTACGCTATCAAGATGGACGCGAACAAGTGGTTCCTTTTGAAGAATTGCCTCATCTGGATACAACAGATCTGATTGCTGTTCATTCTTGTGAACCGACTTTAGAGGAAATCTTTATTAGATTGACAGGAGAAAAGTTAGATGTTTAGAAAATTAAATGCCCTTCTTTGGTTAAGGTTACAAGTTCTTATTAGTAATTCAACCTTGTTAGCGACATTATTGATGCCCTTTGGTATTGCTATCCTATATAATGAGTTCTTAAACAAGAGTGGAGAATTGACTATGTTTCTCCTCTCTATGAGTTTGACGATGGTCTTGAGTATGGGAAGTGGTTATATGGTATCGATTATGATGGCTGAGGACAAGGAAAAACGTAATCTTAAATCCCTCATACTAAGTGGTGTGACAGCAACGGAGTATACTCTGAGCATGATGGCTCTTCCTCTTCTAGTGGTGCTTTTTTCGATGGTTGTTCTCCCTCTATATCTTAAAGTTGATTTGACAAACTACTTTCTTACCTATGGTCTCTATCTGCTTCTGGCAACTATCAGCATTATCTTTCTTAACATTCTTATCGGTGCAGTATCAGATACTCAGTCTAAGGCGCAAGTGTATAGTATTTTTCCTATGCTGATCTTCTCTTTCTTGCCCACTCTTGCTGTTCAAAATGCAACTGCGCAAAAATTGTTGGACTATTCTTTCATTGGGCCATTGGTAAGTCTGTTAAAAGCAGGTGGTGGAGAGTTATCTTTGAGAAGTCTTGGTCTTTTGCTAGCATGGGTCCTTTTACTAGGATTAGCTAGTCTCTTCGTATTGAAAAATAGTTATAAAGGAAAATAGGAGATCTTTATGAACTTACTTAAAAATCTTGGCTGGTTTCTTCTAGCTGTTCTATCCTTTTTCTTTGGCTATGGTCTGGTTCAGAGTATGGCTTTATCAGCGCTTGACCTAGGGGCTTCAATCTTTGGAGTCTTGCCACTTTATGTCGCCCTGTCAGGGGCCTATGTTTATGGAGTTTACAGATGGTATCAGACAGAAAAGGTTAGCATCCAGACGACGGTTTTTAATCGTTATATTTGGTTGCCTACTCTGGTTTTGCTAGTGGCGATTACAGCCCAGTTCTTTTTGCCAGAAGATCCGTCAGTCAATCAACAAATCGTATCTCAACTGACAGTGGCTCAGCCTGTATTTGGTTTCTTTATGGTAGTGGTCTTTGCTCCTCTGACGGAAGAACTCATCTTTAGAGGGATGTTAGCGCGCTATCTCTTTCCTAAGCAGAACAACGGCAAACAGACAGCTCTGTTTCTCCTCGTATCTAGTGTGCTTTTTGCCTTGATTCATTTTCCAGGGACTTTGCAACAGTTTTTAGTTTATGCCAGTCTGGGATTGAGTTTGGGTCTAGCTTATGTGAACCGAAAAGGTCTTCTTTACAGCATTTCTCTCCACGCTTTGAATAATTTAATCGGCTTTTTGATGATACTCATGCTATAATAGAGTCAGGAGGTCACATGAAACGAGTAATTTTATTAGCAGTGATACAGGCGGTCGTTCTCTTCTTTATCATCGGGGCACTTGCCTATGCCTTTAAAGGCGATTTCTTTTACAACTATCTAGCAATTGTCTTTGCGCCTATTGCAGGTATCTTGCGTTTTGCTTCGGCTTATGCGACGGAGATTGTTCTACCTAAAAAGGCAGCTGAGATTGCTGAAAAGCGTAAAAAAGGTTAAGAATCATAATCAGAGAATCCGATGACGTTTTCATCGGATTTTTTGTCTGTTCGTTTTGATTTCTAAAGACAATCAAACTTTTCTGCTGATTTTCATGAAGAGCCTGCGCTTTTATGGTAAAATAGTAACAGAATAAAAGAGGAGAGAAAACATGAAACGTAGTATGTATGCTGGTCGTGTTCGTGAGGAACACATCGGACAAGAAATTACTTTGAAAGGATGGGTTGGCCGTCGTCGTGACTTGGGTGGTTTGATCTTTATCGACCTTCGTGACCGTGAAGGGATTATGCAGTTGGTTATCAACCCTGAAAAAGTCTCTGCAGAGGTCATGGCAACAGCTGAAAGCCTTCGTAGCGAGTTTGTCATTGAGGTGACTGGACAAGTCGCTGCGCGTGAGCAAGCTAATGATAAGTTGCCAACGGGTGCAGTTGAGTTGAACGTGACAGCTCTGGCAGTGCTGAATACAGCTAAAACAACACCTTTTGAGATTAAAGATGGGATTGAGGCCAATGACGATACACGTTTGCGTTACCGTTACCTTGACCTTCGTCGTCCAGAAATGCTAGAAAACCTTAAGCTTCGTGCTAAGGTGACCCACTCTATCCGTAACTACTTGGATGAGTTGGAGTTTATCGATGTGGAGACGCCATTCCTTTCTAAATCAACGCCAGAAGGGGCGCGTGACTATTTGGTGCCATCTCGTGTCAATAAAGGGCATTTCTACGCTCTTCCTCAAAGCCCACAGATTACCAAACAGCTCTTGATGAATGCTGGTTTCGACCGCTATTACCAAATCGTCAAATGTTTTCGTGACGAGGACTTGCGTGGTGACCGTCAGCCTGAATTTACCCAGGTCGACTTGGAAACGTCTTTCCTTACGGAGCAAGAAATCCAAGATATCACAGAAGGCTTGATTGCGCGCGTCATGAAAGAAACAAAAGGAATCGAAGTGACGCTTCCATTTCCTCGTATGAAATACGATGATGCGATGGCTCTTTACGGTTCTGACAAACCTGATACTCGTTTTGACATGTTGCTTCAGGACCTGACAGAAGTTGTCAAGGGTGTTGATTTTAAAGTCTTCTCAGAAGCACCTGCCGTTAAAGCCATTGTAGTCAAAGGCGCTGCAGACAACTATTCACGTAAAGACATCGACAAGATGACCGAAGTAGCCAAACAGTACGGTGCCAAAGGTCTTGCTTGGGTCAAGGTTGTGGATGGAGAATTAAATGGACCAGTTGCCAAGTTCTTAACTGGTATCCAAGCAGAATTGACTGCAGCACTTGGTCTTGAAGATAAGGATTTGGTTCTATTTGTGGCGGATACGCTTGAAGTGGCCAATGCAACACTAGGCGCCCTTCGTGGCCGTATCGCCAAAGAGCTTGGCTTGATTGATAACGATAAATTCAACTTCCTTTGGGTAGTTGACTGGCCAATGTTTGAATGGTCTGAAGAAGAAGGTCGCTACATGAGCGCCCACCATCCGTTCACTCTTCCACAGGAAGAAACAGCTCACGAATTAGAAGGTGATTTGGCTAAGGTTCGTGCCATTGCTTATGATATCGTCTTGAACGGTTATGAGCTTGGTGGTGGTAGCCTTCGTATCAACCAAAAAGACCTTCAAGAACGCATGTTCAAGGCTCTTGGTTTCTCAGCTGAAGAAGCCAATGACCAGTTTGGTTTCCTTCTTGAAGCCATGGACTATGGTTTCCCACCACACGGTGGTTTGGCTATCGGTCTTGACCGTTTTGTGATGCTCTTAGCAGGAGAAGAAAATATCCGTGAAGTCATTGCCTTTCCTAAGAACAACAAGGCAACCGACCCAATGACTCAAGCTCCATCAACAGTCGCTCTCAAACAACTAGAGGAACTCAGCTTACAAGTAGAAGAAGATGAAACAAGCAAAACGAATTAAGCGGTGGCGCTATTACCTGCGCCGCTTTGCTTATCAGATAAAAATCTTACGAGTTTTACAAAGTATCTCTCGGGAAAAATATGATGAGAAAGTATCGGCTTCTCTGGTTTATGGCTTTTTGTCAGCAGTAGCAGTCAATTTCTTTTTTCAACCAGGACACGTTTACTCCAGTGGCGCGACGGGTCTGGCACAGATTATCTCTGCCTTGAGTAATCACTGGTTTGGTTTTTACATACCGATATCGCTAACCTTTTATGCTATCAATTTTCCGTTGATGATTTTGGCTTGGTATCAGATTGGGCATAAGTTTACAATCTTTACCTTTATCACAGTATCCATGAGTTCCCTCTTTATCCAGATTGTACCAGTTATGACCTTGACAGAGGATCCCATTATCAATGCCCTTTTTGGGGGTGTTGTCATGGGCTTGGGGATTGGTTTTGCGCTCCGTAACAATATTTCTAGCGGAGGTACAGATATCGTCAGTCTCACCATTCGAAAGAAAACAGGGAGAAATGTCGGTAGTATTTCTTTCTTAGTGAATGGGACGATTATGCTGATAGCAGGTCTAACCTTTGGTTGGAAATACGCCCTTTACTCCATGATTACCATCTTTGTCTCCAGCCGTGTTACAGATGCGGTCTTTACCAAGCAAAAACGCATGCAGGCCATGATTGTGACCAATAATCCTGACAAGGTAATCGCAAAAATCCATAAAAAATTGCACCGTGGAGCAACCATGATCCACGATGCAGAAGGAACCTATAATCATGAGAGAAAAGCAGTCTTGATTACGGTTATCACGCGAGCAGAGTTTAATGATTTTAAACACATCATGAAACAGGTCGATCCGACAGCCTTTGTCTCTGTATCCGAAAATGTCCACATCCTGGGACGATTCGTAGAAACAGACAATTAATAATACTCAAAAGACCAGCCTTGGGGCTGGTCTTTATTTTTCGATAATTTTGTGTCCAATCAACTGGCGGTAACAAATCTGTTTATTGTTTTTAGCATCGTTGATGATCTGGAGAATGGTTTCAAAGGAAACGCGCCCAAGTTCCAGACTATTGATATCAACATAAGCTACGAGGTCAAGTCGAGGATTGACTGAGTCGAAGCTGAGGACAGGAACAGTTAACTGATGCTTACTGATGTAGTCACAAACCCCTTCTGCTAGGAGACTATCGGTTGTGATGATAGCGTCAATCTGCGGATCGTGATTGAACAGGAGTTCACTGAATTGATAACCTTTTTCTTCTAGAAATTCGGTCGCAAAGTAGGTTAAGTTGGTATCAATCGGAAGTTGGTGTTGTTTGAGTGCGGACTCATAGCCAGTTAGACGATCTTGCGTTACGAAGAGTCGCTTTGTACCCCCGATGAAGGCAATTCGTTTGCATCCTTTTTTGATGAAATACTCTGTTGCATCAAAGCCCGCTTGTACATTGTCATTATCAACAAGAGGGATAAAGGGTGAAGTAGATTTTCCGAGAATGAGGAAAGGGAACTGCTCATCGGCTACTAGTTTGACCAGAGGGTCTTCTTCTTCAGCGTAGAGGAAAATCAAACCGTCAACACGCTTGCCATAAACCATCTGAGAAATCGCATTGAGACGTTCTTTCTCATCTTTCCCTGTTGCAATCTGAATAGCGTAGTGGTTTTCAGACGCGACTTGGGCGATACCACGAAGGACAGATGGGAAGAAAGGATTTTGGTAAAAGGCATCCGAGTCATCAGGGAGCACCAAGCCGATAACCTGAGTATAGCTACTTACCAAGCTACGAGCATTGAGGTTGGGATGGTAGTTGAGTTCCTTCATAGCCTTGCGAACTCGTTTTTTGGTTTCATCACTAATCGTTGATTTATTTTGAATGACGCGGGTAACAGTGGAAGGTGAGACACCTGCTACTTTAGCCACATCTTTAATCGTCACGGGCATAAAAATCTCCTATTTATGATAATCTGGATCACGGAAATGTGTCTTGTAAAAAATAGTGACCAGATAAAGAACAAAAAGAATGTTTTGTACAGTGATAAGGGTTGTCATATTTTGGCCGAAAAGTCCCAAAATAAGTGTAATCAAAGTTGGTAATCCTAAACAGTTCAAGATAAAGTGGTAGCACTCTTTAAAGCTTCTAAATGAAAAGAGGCGTGATTTTTTGGTGATATAAAGGAGGAGACTAGCTCCAAGAGAGACAATGAAGAAATTCAATCCAAAGAGGAAGCTTGCACCAAGAACGAGAAAGAGACTGATATAGACCCGATTTTGTTGGTACCAATCTTTAGAAATGGCTTGAGTTAGATCTTCCTTACTCTGGAAACTCTCCGTTTGAATCGCGTGGTAGCGAATGCGAGTCAGTTCCTTACTTTCCTTGCTGATGACGAGTTCTTCCGTATCAAAATGAAGTTGCAAGTCCTTTGGCAATTCCTTGCTTTGGCTCGGGCCAATCAAAAGAGAAGGCTGCTGATTCTTCGTACCTGAGTAGTTCAGCTTTCCATCAACGATTTGTGCATTCTCTGACAAGTCCATGATCGCTTCATCTGTCAGTGGAGTGTAGACATTATCGATAAAGGTATCCAGTGGATACGTTTCCTGTGAGCTGTTTTGAATGGCAATCGGAACCATAGACAAACTGATGAGGAAAATGCTCGTAAAGAGAAGCTGAAACCAGTTGAGGCCGAAACGTTTTGATAGGGGCTTACGAAATCCCCAGATACTAGAGAAATACGAGAATGGATATGGAAGCATAGGCATCTTTCTAAAAGTGTTTTCTATATGAGTATTATTATATAGAGAAATGTGCTTTATTTCAAGTCTAGGAAATCAATTATGTATTGAAAGAGGGTTTCAATAAGATTTGTAGAAGAGTGTCCAATCTTGTAGCTTTAGCAACAAGCTCCAAAATGAAAAAAGGGTGGCGGGGATAAATTATCCCTTGTCGCCACCACTTGTAAGTCCTGAAACAAAGTTCTTTTGTAGGAAGAAGAAGAGAATACAGATTGGAAGGGCGATGAGGATAGCACCTGCTGAGAAGTAGGCAATCTTCATATTTTTCACGTTGTTAACGAAGGTTTGGAGACCAACGGCAACAGTAAAGTATTCTTTCTCACGAAGCAAGAAACTAGAGAGGATATAGTCTCCGAAAGGTCCCATGAAGGCCCAGAGAGCTTGTACAGCGATCATTGGGCGAACAAGTGGGAGAACAATTTGCCAGAAGCGGCGGAAGTGTCCTGCACCATCTAGTTTTGCAGACTCGTCTAGAGACATTGGAACGGTATCAAAGTAGCCTTTCATGAGCCAAGCGTTCATCGGGATACCTCCACCAACGTAGAGGAAGATGAGGAACCAGCTTTGGTTAAGGGCGTTCAACATAAGGGCCATAACGAAGAAGGCTGTCAAAGCGGCCATAGTTGGCACCATTTGGATAATCAAGAAGAAGACCAAACTTTGTTTACGAGCCAAGAAATTGTAACGGCTGTAGGCATAACCGGCAAGGACGATGATACTTGTTTGAACAGCCATGGTAATTAAGGCGATGATCAAAGTATTGAGGTACCAAGTGCCGTACAAGGTTTCTGTGAAGAGTCCTTGGAAGTTGGCAAAGCTAAAGTCAATGTTACTATCTAATTTAAAGGCTACAACGTTACCAGTCTTGAAGGCTGACATAATGGTAATCAAAAGTGGATAGATAATCACGATTGAAAGGCCAATCAAGTAGAGGTAAGTGAGAGTTTGAGTCAGTCTACGTTTGAGTTTGATTGAGTTATTCATCTTAGACGTCCTCCATATCAAATGCGTGTAGTTTCTTGAATGCAATCATAGAGATAGAGATGACAATGATAGAGATAATCAAGGTAACAGCTGCCGCCATAGAGTATTGAGGAGATGTACCTGTAGTCAAACGGTAAATCCATGAGATCAAGATATCAGTTGAACCGGCTCCACCACCAACGCTACCAGGTCCTCCAGCATTGAAGAGGTACATGATAGAGAAGTTGTTAAAGTTAAAGGTGTATTGGCTAATCAATGTTGGTGCTGCAACAGCCAAAATCATAGGGAAAGTGATGTTGCGGAATTTCTGCCAAGCATTGGCACCATCGATATAAGCCGCTTCGTAGAGGTCGTTAGGAATCGACTGCAAGATACCCAGAGTCAAAACGTAGATGTATGGGAATCCTAGCCAACCTTGCATCATAATCAAAGCAATCTTAGTCCAAGTTGGGTCTGTTTTCCAAGGGATAAGTGCTCCGTCAAGGAAAGGAAGAACCTTAGCCAAGATAGGCAATACTTGAGTGTTGATAGCACCGACACTATCGTTAAACATGTTTGAGAATGTCAAGATAGTGATGAAAGCTGGAACAGCCCAAGGAAGAAGGAAAATAACACCAAAGATACGTTTTCCTTTGATAAATGGTTGGTTAGCAATGATCGCTGTGAAGATACCAATCACAATCTGCAAAGTAGAAGCAGACAAGGCCCAGATGATGGTCCAAGAAAGAACGGCACCGAAGGCTGAACGGAATGTACTTAAGCTCCAGATGTTAGTGAAGTTCGTCAAACCAACCCAGTCCAACAATTTGTTTGGTGGCAAGTGTTGGAAGTCATAGTTGGTAAAGGCGATCATCAATGTTACCACAACAGGGAAGATAATCGCAAATGTCATAGCGACGTAAGATGGGATGATCAAGAGGTAAGGGAATCCATTCTCATAAATACCTTTGATCATATCTTTAAAAGTACGTGGGACAGGAATTCCGTTGTTGATGCGTTTAGCAATTGTATGTGCGTCTTTAATATTGTAGAAGTAGAAGAGCAGGTAAACAGCAACAAGAATTGAGTGGAAGGCACCACGAATCAGCATGAAGAGTGAATTGTCGCGACCTGGTTTGTCACCAAGAGTGATCAAATTGTGCAATTCAGGCGCAGCAAGGGCTAGAAAATAAAGGACAAAAACAAGCGTTACAGCAAGAAAAATAAAACCTTTGACTTTTTGTTTGTTGTAAATTTGCCCTAACCCAGGAATGATAGACAGCAGAGCTGCTTTACTAGGTTGTTGCTTTTCCATAATAACTCCTTTCATAGGATACTGGTTTCTAGTTAAAAACTAAATTATATATGTTTTCTATTGATAAATTCAAAGGGGGATTTGAATTCCACCCCCCTTGAACAAATTTCTTATTCACCAAATTTTTGTTTGATTGTTTCTTTGATCAATGTTACAGCGTCGTTAGCAGATGTTTTCGCATCTTTCTTACCACTTACAGCATCAAAGAGCATATTTTTCGCTGGATCCCAAACTGCAGACATTTGAGAGATGTTTGGCATTGGTTGAGCGTTTTGGAACTGTTTGATAACAGCAGTTGTCAACTCATCGTTTTTACCTTCAGCGTATGAACGGGCCTCAGTGTTAGCTGGGATTTCGTTAGTCTTATCGTATAATACTTTTTGTTGTTCAGTTGAAACAAGGAAGTCTACAAATTTTTGAGAAGCTTCAAGGTTCTTAGTGGCTTGAGGGATGACCCAAGCTTTACCACCACCGAATGCAGCATATTCCTTTCCGTTTGGAAGAGTTGGGATAGTCGCAACACCGTAGTTTACTTTAGCATCTTTAAAGGATTGAGCTTTCCAAGGACCATCGATGATAGCAGCTGTTTTGCCTTCTTGGAATTGAGTTTGGATCAAGTTACCAGCACCTTCAGTATCTTGCATACCTTTAGGCCATTTTTCGTACCAAGATTTAGCGTATTCGATACCTTTGATTGCTCCGTCGTTTGCAAGACCGATATCTTTAGGATCTTTACCATTTTGACCGAATACATAACCACCGTTACCAGCAAGAAGTCCGTATGCATAGTAGAAGTTTGTCCAGTCAGCTAGGAAGGCAGTAGTTTTGCCGTCTTCACCAGCGAAAGCATATTTGCTGTCTTTAGCAAGGTTTTCTAAGTCAGCAAAAGTTTTTGGAGCTTCTTTTATCAATTCTTTGTTGTAGTACATAACGAGTGACTCGATAACGGCAGGAGCACCGTAAACTTTACCGTCAGCAGCTGTTACAAGAGATTTAGTTTTATCGTCTGTTTTAGCGCCGTCGCTCAATTTAACTTCTGAAAGTTGTCCGTCAGTACCAAGGCTACCTACACGGTCGTATGGAGCCATCATAATGTCAGGGGCATCACCAGATTGGTTGTCAAGTGAAAGTTTATCAAGGCCTCCTAGAGCATCACCAGTTTTAATAGTAACTTTTACTCCAGAATCTTTTTCATAAGCTTTAGCAACTTCTTCAATATAGCTCTTGTATCCCTCGTCTACATATACAGTGAGTTCTTTCGCTTCAGATGAACCAGCATCAGCAGCTTTATCAGCAGTTTTGCTTCCGCAAGCTACCAAAAGCAAGCTAGCAAGTGTAGCAGTTCCAAGCACAGCAGCGCTCTTCATGAATTTAGATGACATAGTGTATTCCTCCTAAAGAATAACAGTATAATTTATTTAGAAAACGCAAACGTTTTCTTTTATGAGCCTAGTATAGCACAAATAGAAAACGGTTGCAAGCTTTTTTAAAAAGTTTTTTAAAAAAATTTAAGGTTTCAAACATTTGTTAAAGCCTTTATATAAGAAAAAAACTTAAAATTTTTGTTTTTTTGAATTAAAAATATATTAGGGAAACGATTGCATAAATTCTGCTCGATTTTTCAGAAAATAGAGCAGATATTGGGAATGAATTATCTTAAATCAGAAAATCTTTAAAATTTTTTTCGCTTATTTCATAAAATATCAGTGGGAACAAGTTTTGTTTGATTAAAATAATTCAAAAATTTTTTTAAAAACGCTTGCATTTGTGTTTAAAATACGCTATACTTAATTTAACGCAAACGTTTGCGCCTTGATTGCGCAACGTTTTATAACAAACACATGAGGTGCTATTATGAAAAAACGTCAAAGTGGTGTGTTGATGCACATCTCTTCTCTGCCAGGAGCATACGGGATTGGATCATTTGGCCAAACTGCCTATGATTTCGTCGATTTCTTGGTTCGTACGAAGCAACGTTACTGGCAAATTCTCCCTCTTGGGACAACAAGCTATGGAGATTCTCCATACCAATCATTCTCGGCCTTTGCTGGCAATACGCATTTTATCGACCTTGATATCTTGGTAGAGCAAGGCTTGCTCGAAGCCAGTGATCTTAAAGGTGTTGACTTTGGTAGCGATGCATCTGAAGTTGACTATGCGAAGATTTATTATGCACGTCGTCCGCTTTTAGAAAAAGCAGTTAAACGCTTCTTGGAAGTGGGTGATGTCAAAGATTTTGAGAAGTTTACTCAAGATAACCAATCATGGCTTGAACTCTTCGCTGAGTATATGGCGATCAAAGAGCATTTTGACAATCTTGCTTGGACAGAATGGCCAGATGCAGATGCTCGTGCGCGTAAAGCTTCAGCACTTGAAAGCTACCGTGAGAAATTGGCAGACAAGTTGGTTTACCACCGCGTGACTCAATACTTCTTCTTCCAACAATGGTTGAAATTGAAAGCCTACGCTAACGATAACCACATCGAAATCGTTGGGGACATGCCTATCTACGTAGCGGAAGATTCAAGCGACATGTGGGCAAATCCACATCTCTTCAAGACAGATGCCACTGGTAAAGCAACTTGCATTGCAGGATGCCCACCAGATGAGTTTTCTGCAACTGGTCAACTTTGGGGGAACCCAATCTATGACTGGGAAGCAATGGACAAAGACGGTTACAAATGGTGGGTTGAACGCTTGCGCGAAAGCTTCAAGATTTACGATATCGTTCGTATCGACCACTTCCGCGGTTTCGAATCTTACTGGGAAATTCCTGCTGGTTCCGATACAGCAGCACCTGGTAAATGGGTGAAAGGTCCAGGGTACAAACTCTTCGCAGCCGTTAAGGAAGAGCTTGGTGAGCTAAATATCATCGCAGAAGACCTTGGTTTCATGACAGATGAAGTCATCGAGTTGCGTGAACGCACTGGCTTCCCAGGAATGAAGATTCTTCAATTCGCCTTCAATCCGGAAGACGAAAGTATCGATAGCCCACACTTGGAACCTGCCAACTCTGTTATGTATACAGGAACACACGACAACAATACGGTCCTTGGTTGGTACCGTAATGAGATTGACGATTCAACTCGTGAATACATGGCTCGTTACACGAACCGTAAAGAGTACGAAACAGTGCCACACGCAATGCTTCGCACAGTCTTTTCATCTGTTAGCTTCATGGCTATTGCAACTATGCAAGACTTGCTAGAACTAGATGAGTCAGCTCGTATGAACTTCCCATCTACTCTTGGCGGAAACTGGTCATGGCGTATGACAGCAGACCAACTCACACCAGCTGTTGAAGAAACTTTGCTTGACTTGACTACAATTTATCGCCGAATCAATGAAAATTTGGTAAAATTAAAGAAATAAGACAATATCAGGAGACACATAAACATGTTACCATTAAACGAATTTGTACAAAAACGTTACAATAAAACCATTGCAGAATGTAGCAATGAAGAGCTTTACCTTGCTCTTCTTAACTACAGCAAACTTGCAAGCAGCCAAAAACCAGTCAACACTGGTAAGAAAAAAGTTTACTACATCTCAGCTGAGTTCTTGATCGGTAAACTCTTGTCAAACAACTTGATTAACCTTGGTCTTTACGACGATGTGAAAAAAGAACTTGCAGCTGCAGGTAAAGAGTTGATCGAAATCGAAGAAGTAGAATTGGAACCATCACTTGGTAACGGTGGTTTGGGACGTTTGGCAGCCTGCTTTATCGACTCAATCGCTACACTTGGTTTGAATGGTGACGGTGTTGGTTTGAACTACCACTTCGGTCTTTTCCAACAAGTTCTTAAAAACAACCAACAAGAAACAATTCCTAACGCTTGGTTGACAGAGCAAAACTGGTTGGTACGCTCAAGCCGTAGCTACCAAGTGCCATTTGCACACTTCACATTGACATCTACTCTTTACGATATCGATGTACCTGGTTACAAGACAGCTACTAAAAACCGCTTGCGTTTGTTTGACTTGGATTCAGTTGATTCTTCTATCATCGAAGATGGTATCAACTTTGACAAGACAGATATCGCTCGCAACTTGACTCTCTTCCTTTACCCAGACGATAGCGACAAGCAAGGTGAATTGCTCCGTATCTTCCAACAATACTTCATGGTTTCAAACGGTGCGCAATTGATCATTGACGAAGCGATCGAAAAAGGAAGCAACTTGCATGACCTTGCGGACTACGCAGTTGTACAAATCAATGATACTCACCCATCAATGGTGATTCCTGAATTGATCCGTCTTTTGACTGCGCGTGGTATCGAACTTGATGAAGCAATCTCTATCGTTCGTAGCATGACTGCCTACACTAACCACACAATCCTTGCTGAAGCCCTTGAAAAATGGCCTCTTGAATTCTTGGAAGAAGTGGTTCCTCACTTGGTACCAATCATCGAAGAATTGGACCGTCGTGTGAAGGCAGAATACAAAGACCCAGCTGTTCAAATCATCGATGAGAGCGGACGTGTTCACATGGCTCACATGGATATCCACTACGGATACAGTGTAAACGGGGTTGCAGCTCTTCACACTGAAATCTTGAAGAACTCAGAGTTGAAAGCTTTCTACGACATCTACCCAGAAAAATTCAACAACAAAACAAACGGTATCACATTCCGTCGTTGGCTCATGCATGCTAACCCAAGCTTGTCTCACTACTTGGATGAGATTCTTGGACATGGTTGGCATCATGAAGCAGATGAGCTTGAAAAACTCTTGTCATACGAAGACAAGGCTGCTGTCAAAGAAAAATTGGAAAGCATCAAGGCTCACAACAAACGTAAATTGGCTCGTCACTTGAAAGAGCACCAAGGTGTGGAAATCAATACAAACTCTATCTTTGATATCCAAATCAAACGTCTTCATGAGTACAAACGCCAACAAATGAACGCTTTGTATGTTATCCACAAATACCTTGATATCAAGGCTGGTAACATCCCTGCTCGTCCAATCACAGTCTTCTTTGGTGGTAAAGCAGCACCTGCCTACACAATCGCTCAAGACATCATTCACTTGATCCTCTGCTTGTCAGAAGTGATTGCTAACGATCCAGCTGTAGCTCCACACTTGCAAGTCGTAATGGTTGAAAACTACAACGTTACTGCAGCAAGCTTCTTGATCCCAGCATGTGACATCTCAGAACAAATCTCACTTGCTTCTAAAGAAGCTTCAGGTACTGGTAACATGAAATTCATGTTGAACGGAGCCTTGACTCTTGGTACTATGGACGGAGCTAACGTGGAAATCGCTGAATTGGTTGGCGACGAAAATATCTACATCTTTGGTGAAGATTCAGAAACCGTTATCGACCTTTACGCAAAAGCAGCTTACAAATCAAGCGAATTCTATGCTCGTGAAGCTATCAAACCATTGGTTGACTTCATCGTGAGCGATGCTGTTCTTGCAGTAGGTAAGAAAGAACGCTTGGAACGTCTTTACAACGAATTGATCAACAAAGACTGGTTCATGACTCTCCTTGACTTGGAAGACTACATCAAAGTCAAAGAGCAAATGCTTGCTGACTACGAAAACCGTGATGCATGGTTGGATAAAGTCATCGTTAACATTGCCAAAGCAGGATTCTTCTCATCTGACCGTACAATCGCTCAGTACAACGAAGATATCTGGCACTTGAACTAATAATTACATAATTTAAACCCGTACCTTGAAGGTGCGGGTTTTGTATTATCTGAAAGTTTTATTTACAGTGCTTTCCCAACTAAAATCTCTGCTTCGATGGTAATCTCAGTCAACTGACTCCAGTCAATCTTGGTTTGGTCAACATGAAACAGTAAGGGTGTCATACTGAGCAGGGCTTGGCGTTGCTCTGCTGTGATATGCTTTGTTAGGGAAGCTATTTGGCTAGATTGGATGCTGAAGTGTTCCTGGAAATGTTCTTTGATATCTTGATTAGAATAGTCCTTCTTTGTCAGCTGGTCCTGGACCATTTGACGGATTTCTTTGAGGTGATTTTCAGTTGGGATGACCTTGATTAAAATACCGTCTTTGGATAAAACGCGGCGAAATTCACCATAGTTAGCAGGGGAAAAGATATTAAGCAGAATATCCATGCTGGCGTCTTTTATAGGAAGGCGAGCCAGGTCACTGACAAACCAGTTGACCGCCCAGTTGGGTTCGCTCTTGGCAGCGATTTGAACGGAATCTTTTGAAATATCAAAGGCATAGAAGGTTTTGTCAGAATGACTTTCTTGGAGTTTACGAGAATAAAAACCTTCGCCACAACCGATATCCAAGATAGTTTTGGCAGTTTCTAGTCTTGCAAGCAGGTCTGAGATGGTTTCTAAGATAGCCTGATAAAAGCCAGCTTCTAGGATTTCTTGGCGGTTCTGGAAGTTTTCCTTGTCGTAGTTGGCAGATTGCTTGATTTGAGGAGCTAGATTGACATAGCCGAATTTTGCCAAGTCAAAAGAATGGCGGTTGTTGCACTTGAGACTGGTTTCGATCAAGGTTAGATTTTCTTGACAGATAGGGCAGGCAAAGGCGCTAGCAACAGCAAAGCGCTGGAGTTTGGGTTTAAGGTTTGTATTCATAGTTTTAGTCTAGCAAAAAAAGGACTGGATGGCAAATGCCTCCAGTCTGCTTTTTTAGTATGTAAGAACGAAGTATTTTTTCTTCCCGCGGCGGATAACAGTTAGTTCGTTTTCTAACTTATCTGCATCACTCAAGACATAGTCAAGGTCTTGAATGCGGTCGCCGTTGACGTAGATAGCTCCATTTTGGACGTCTTCACGGGCTTGGCGTTTTGAGTTAACCACGCCAGATGACACAAGGAGTTCTACGATATTGTGGTTTTCGTCTGCTTGTACTTGATAGTTTGGAACTCCACGAAGTCCTTGTTTGAGTTCTTTAACAGAAAGGTTTTTGATGTTTCCTGCAAAGAGTTGCTCGGTGATATTGAGGGCTTCCTTGTAGGCTTCTTCACCGTGAACAAGTGTCACGACTTCACGAGCCAAGACTTTTTGAGCCAAGCGTTCATGTGGCGCCACTTCAAACTGTATACGGATGTCCTCAATCTCGTCCAGTGATAAGAAGGTAAAGATCTTCAAGAAGCGAACGGCGTCAGCATCCATCACGTTCATCCAGAATTGGTACATTTCGTATGGAGAAGTCTTTTCAGGATTGAGCCAGACTGCGTTTCCTTCAGATTTACCAAATTTCTTACCAGTTGCGTCTGTGATGAGTGGAACAGTGATAACGTGACCAGTCTTGTCAGCCTTACGACGAAGCAATTCGGTACCTGCGGTCATATTGCCCCACTGGTCAGAACCACCGATTTGTAGCGTTACGTTGTGCTCTTGGTTAAGGACAAAGAAGTCATAACCTTGCATGATTTGGTAGGCAAACTCAGTGTAAGAAATCCCTGTTTCAATCCGTTTTTTCACAGACTCCTTACTCATCATGTAGTTGACAGTGAAGTATTTTCCGATATCACGGAGGAAGTCAATGAAGCTGATGCTGCCAAACCAGTCGTAGTTGTTGACCATGACAGCTTTATTCTCACCATTTTCAAAGTCAAGAAAACGAGAAAGTTGTCCTTGGATAGACTTGACCCAGCCCTCTACTGTGTCTTTTGTTTGGAGACTACGCTCAGCATCTTTGAAGGACGGATCTCCGATGAGACCTGTAGCACCGCCAACGAGCGCATAAGGTTTGTGACCTGCTAGTTGCAAACGACGACTTGTCAAGATTGCGACAAGGTGACCGAGGTGAAGGCTATCAGCAGTTGGATCGTAGCCAGTATAATAAGAAACTTGACCTTCTTCTAGGGCTTTGCGCAAAGCTTCTTCATCAGTCGTCTGAAAAATCAAACCACGCTCTTTTAGCTCATCAAAAATGTGCATGTGTCTTTTCTCCTTTATAAAATATTGTTTCTACCTATTGTATCACAAACTTGATCAATAACCTAGTGGAATAGGGAAGAAAGTGGCTATTTTATTGAAAGTTTCCCTTTTATGGTATAATAAAGAAAGCGAGGACATTCATGAAAGAAAGAATTAATGAATTAAAAACAAGAATGCTGCATTTTTTCCAGCAGCTAATGCAACGAATTGCAAAATGGAAGAAAAGACTAGCAGAAAAACTAGCTAATAAGAAAACTAGTAAAAAGGGGACCTCTTCTGATAAAGTTAGAAGGGCAGGGTCTATTTTTGCTAAAGTTTTGAGTGGGTTTAAAATAGTTTTTAATACTCTCTTTATCTTAGGTTTTATCGGTGGACTGTTTGGCGCTGGTGTAGCTATGGGTTATGGAGTTGCTCTATTTGACAAGGCTCAGGTGCCTCAAGCAGAAGAGTTGGTCAAGCAAGTGAAGGATATTGCTTCCATCTCAGAAATCACTTATTCTGACGGCAGTACCATTGCCTCGATCGAGGGCGATTTATTGCGCACTTCAGTCGCTTCAGATGCTATCTCAGATAACCTTAAGAAAGCTATTGTTGCGACAGAGGACGAGCATTTCAATGAGCACAAGGGAGTTGTGCCTAAGGCCGTTATTCGTGCGACCTTGGGAACCTTTGTCGGTCTAGGCTCATCTAGTGGTGGTTCGACCTTGACTCAGCAGGTCATCAAGCAGCAAGTGGTGGGGGATGCTCCAACTCTGGCTCGTAAGGCTAAAGAGATTATTGATGCTCTAGCTTTAGAACGGACCATGGGTAAGGATGAGATTTTGACAACCTACCTTAACATTGCTCCTTTTGGTCGCAATCATAAAGGTCAAAATATTGCAGGTGCCCAGCAGGCTGCAGAAGGAATCTTTGGGGTCAATGCTTCGGATTTAACGGTCCCTCAAGCAGCCTTTATCGCAGGATTGCCACAGAGTCCTATTAGTTATTCTCCTTATGAATCTGACGGCAGTATGAAGAGCGATGAGGATATGGCTTTGGGAATTAAGCGTGCCAAGGATGTCCTCTACAATATGTATCGGACAGGAGCTCTGAGTCAGGAAGATTACGACAAGTACAAGGATTATGACTTCAAGCAAGACTTTCTACCATCAGGTAGCGTCAGTGGTACTTCGCGCGACTATCTCTACTATGCAACCTTGGCAGAAGCTACTGACCGCATGTACGACTACCTCGTCCAACGAGATAATGTCTCTGCGCAAGAATTAAAGAATGAGTCCATTCAGAAATCCTATCGTGATTTAGCCACTAAGGAAATTGAAAATGGTGGATATAAGATTACGACAACTATCAATAAAAATGTTCATGCTGCGATGCAAAATGCGGTTGCGACCTACGGCTATTTGCTAGATGATTCGACAGGCCAGCCTGAGGTGGGGAATGTCCTCATGGACAACCAAACGGGAGCTATCCTTGGATTTGTTGGTGGCCGTAATTATCAAGAAAATCAGAACAATCACGCTATCGATACCAAGCGTTCTCCAGCTTCAACTACAAAACCTATATTGGCCTATGGTATCGCTATTGACCAAGGTTTGATGGGAAGTGCAAGTATCTTGTCAAACTATCCTACCAACTTCTCAAATGGGAATCCCATCATGTATGTCAATAGTCCTGGTACGGGCATGATGACATTGGGAGAAGCCCTTAACTACTCATGGAATATCCCAGCCTACTGGACGTATCGTACGCTTCGAGAGAAGGGTGTTGATGTCAAAGGCTATATGGAAAAAATGGGTTACGAAATCCCAGAATATGGTATTGAAAGTTTACCGATGGGTGGGGGGATTGACGTTACAGTTGCCCAGCATACCAACGGGTATCAAACTCTGGCCAACAATGGAGTTTACCATAAGAAACATATGATCGCGAAGATCGAGTCAACGGATGGCCGATTGGTGTACGAGCACAAGGATGAGCCTGTCCAAGTTTATTCAAAAGCGACAGCAACCATTATGCAAAGTCTCCTTCGGGATGTTATCTCGTCTCGGATTACTTCAAGTTTCCAGACGGATTTGACGACTATCAATCCATCCCTAGCTCGTGCTGACTGGATCGGAAAAACTGGTACGACCAATGAAGATGAAAATATGTGGCTCATGCTTTCTACACCTCGCTTGACTTTGGGTGGCTGGTTAGGTCACGATGATAATCGACCACTAGCCAAAGGAGCAGGCCACTACCGCAATGCCAACTATATGGCCCACTTGGTCAATGCTATCCAACAAGCTGAACCTGGAATATGGGGGAATGAGCGCTTTAATCTGGATCCGAGTGTGACCAAGTCACAAGTTCTCCGATCTACAGGACAAAAACCGGGTAAGGTTTCCATCAATGGAAAAGAAATAGAAGTTTCTGGATCAACAGTAACGAGCTACTGGGCGACTAAAGAAGGCGCCCCAGTGACCACCTATCGCTTTGCTATTGGAGGAAGCGATGCAGATTATCTGAACGCATGGAAGAATATTCTAGGAAGCATTCCAGCAGTGACTCCTCCAAGCTCAAGTTCAAGCAGTAGCTCTGGAAGTTCAAGTTCGAGTGGAAATACTCAAAGTGGTTCTTCAGGACGTTCACGTCTATTTAATCGTTAAGAAAGAGTAGTAGCAGGGTTAGTAATTTCTCCTTGTTGCTACTTTTTTCTTTGTTGGTTTCGTGTTACAATAATAATATGAATCATTATCAGAAAAAGATTGTTAAGGGAACAGTATACTCGCTACTCTCAGGCCTAATCTGGGGGATTTGTGGGATTTTAGGAGAGTATTTTTTCACTCATTATCCAGTGTCTTCTGGATGGATTACTTCTATGCGTTTACTAGTGGCGGGGAGTTTGGTTTTAGGTTTATCTGCTTTTCAGTTGCGTAGTCGCTTGTTGGACATCTGGCGTGATAAGAAAAATTATCTACCTTTTTTAGCCTATGCTATTCTAGGTATTTTTTCTGTGCAGTTTTTCTTCTATCTCTGCGTTGAGTATTCCAATGCGACGACGGCGACCATTTTGCAATTTATCAGCCCTGTTTTTATCCTGTTTTACAATCGAATCATTTACCAGAAGAAGGCTTCTATTACAGCTGTTTTCTGTGTTTTGATTGCCATGCTAGGTGTTTTTTTGATGGCTACAAAAGGGGATTTGTCCCAGTTATCCATGACTCCTTTGGCTCTAGTGACAGGTTTGCTCAGTGCAGTAGGGGTCATGTTTAATGTTATCCTTCCCCAACGCTTTGCACGGCGCTACGGTTTCGTTCCGACTGTTGGTTGGGGGATGATTCTGGCAGGGCTCTTTAGTAATTTCCTTTACCCTATTTATGGGATAAGTTTTCAAGTGGATTTGGTAAGTGTGCTGATTTGTCTGACGATTGCCGTGTTTGGAACTGCTTTTGCCTTCTTCTTATCTATGAAGGCTGTGTCACTCGTTTCCCCGCTGGTTGTATCAGTGGTGAGTGCTAGCGAACCGCTTTCTTCAGCTTTATTAAGTGTTCTTTTTCTAGGATTGGTCATGGATGGTTTTTTGACCTTGGCTATGGTGTTGATTATCGTTCCGATGATTTTCTTATCTGTAGAAGAAGCAAAACAAGCCAGGTAAAGATGATTATTTGATAGTTGAGGCTTCAAATTTGAGGCCTTTTTTGGTAGAATAGGTATCATTATAACGAACTAGGAGGCACCTATGACTGCTACAAAAATGAACGCTCAAGAAATTATCCAATTTATCGCCAATGCTGAAAAGAAAACCAGTGTTAAAGTAACCTTTGAAGGACAACTCGCAACTGCTGTGCCTAGCTCTGTTGTCAAACTAGGGAATGTTTTATTCGGAGACTGGAAGGACGTGGCTCCGCTTCTTGAAGGTTTGGTAGAAAATCAAGATTATGTTGTCGAGCAAGATGCTCGTAATTCTGCAGTTCCTTTGCTAGACAAACGTGCTATCAATGCTCGTATCGAGCCAGGTGCTATTATCCGTGACCAGGTGGAAATTGGTGATAATGCTGTTATCATGATGGGAGCTGTTATCAATATCGGTGCTGAAATCGGTTCTGGAACCATGATTGACATGGGTGCCATCCTTGGTGGTCGCGCTATTGTTGGAAAAAACAGCCATGTTGGTGCAGGTGCAGTTTTGGCGGGTGTGATTGAGCCAGCTAGTGCTGAGCCAGTCCGTGTCGGAGACAATGTTCTTATCGGTGCCAATGCAGTGGTTATCGAAGGAGTCCAAATCGGTAGTGGTTCAGTTGTTGCAGCAGGAGCTATTGTTACCCAAGATGTTCCAGAAAACGTGGTAGTGGCAGGTGTTCCAGCTCGTATCATCAAAGAAATTGATGCCCAAACCCAACAAAAAACAGCGCTAGAGGATGCGCTTCGTACCTTGTAATTGTAAAAGTAAAAAAGAGGCGGAACCCTTTTTCCAGCCTCTTTCTGCTATATAGGAGGACAGATAGATGTTAGATTTGATTCAGACTAGACGAGATTTACACCAGATTCCAGAGATTGGCTTGGAAGAGTTCAAGACTCAGGCTTATTTGCTGGATGTGATTGAGAAATTGACTGCGGGCAAGGATTTTGTTCAAATTCGTACTTGGCGGACAGGTATTCTGGTTTATTTGCAGGGAAGTCAGCCGGAACGAACCATTGGTTGGCGAACAGACATTGATGGCCTGCCTATCGTCGAACAAACCGGACTGCCTTTTGCCTCTCAGCACCAAGGTCGCATGCATGCCTGTGGACACGATTTTCATATGACTATTGCCTTGGGCTGTCTCGAACGCGCCCTGGAGGAACAACCCAAGAATAATTTGCTCTTCCTATTTCAGCCTGCTGAAGAAAATGAAGCTGGTGGGATGCTCATGTATGAGGATGGTGCTTTTGGAAATTGGTTGCCAGACCAATTTTATGGTCTCCATGTTCGTCCGGATCTGAAGGTCGGACAGATTGCGACCAACACTCATACACTCTTTGCAGGGACTTGTGAGGTGAAGGTTCGTTTCAAAGGAAAAGGAGGACACGCAGCTTTTCCGCATGAAGCCAATGACGCCTTGGTGGCTGCTAGTTACTTTGTAACCCAGGTGCAGTCAGTTGTCAGTCGCAATGTCAATCCCATCGAGGGAGCGGTGGTGACCTTTGGTGTTTTCCAAGCTGGAACAACCAACAATGTCATTACAGACACAGCCTTTTTGCATGGAACCATTCGCGCCTTGACTCAGGACATGAGCCTCTTGGTACAAAAAAGAGTCAAGACAGTCGCAGAAGGGGTTGCAGCAGCCTTTGATATGGAAGTCGAAGTAGAAGTCAAGCAAGGAGGCTACCTACCTGTTGAGAACAATCCAGCCTTGGCGCGTGAACTGATGGACTTTTTTGAAGAGAAAGATGGGATTGAGTTGATTGATATCGAGCCAGCTATGACTGGTGAGGACTTTGGTTATCTCCTTTCGAAGGTAGACGGCGTTATGTTCTGGCTAGGTATCGATAGTCCCTATGCCCTTCATCACCCTCAGATGAGTCCTAAGGAAGAAGCCTTAGCCATTGGGGTAGATGCGGTCTCTAGTTTCTTGAAAAAGAAGGCAGCAGAGTAGAGGAATTGTCTATGAAAGCAGAACTACGCAAGAAAATTTTGCAAGAAATGAAGACTCTATCTCAGGAGCAAAAACAGGCTATGGATCGAGATTTAACTGAGCGTTTCTTACAACACCCTTTTTACCAAGAAGCTAAGGTCATCGCAACCTATCTCTCCTTCCCTCATGAATTTCAAACGCAGGAACTGATTGAGCAGGCACTGAAGGACGGCAAGAAGGTTTTGATACCCAAAACCTATCCCAAGGGGCGCATGGAGTTTGTGGTCTATCATCCGCAGCAGTTGGTAAAAACTTCCTTTGGTTTACTGGAACCGAAAGGAGACTTGGAAGTTGTGGATCCGTCTCAGATTGACTTAATCCATGTTCCGGGCTTGGCTTTTACAACAGGGGGCTATCGGATCGGATATGGTGGAGGATACTACGATCGCTATCTGGAACATTTTGATGGGCATACGATGAGTACAATCTACCCTTGTCAGGTTCAGGAGTTTAACTTGGAAAACCATGATATTCCCGTACAGGCGGTGCTAATCTATGAAGGAAATCTTTGATAAACGTTATCCTGTGACTAGTTTCTTCCTCCTAGTGACAGCATTGGTATTTCTCTTGATGTTGGTTCTTACAGGTTTAAATTTTGAACGAGCAGATACCCTGCTTCAGTTTGGAGCCATGTATGGACCGATCATTCGCCTATTCCCTGAGCAGATTTGGCGCCTTTTTTCAGCCATATTTGTGCATATCGGATGGGAGCATTTCATTGTCAATATGATTTCGCTCTACTTTCTTGGACGACAGGTGGAGGAGATTTTCGGTTCTAAGCAGTTCTTCTTTCTCTATCTATTATCTGGAATGATGGGCAATCTCTTTGTTTTTGCTTTCACACCGAAAGTTGTCGCTGCTGGGGCATCCACTTCCCTATACGGGCTATTTGCTGCGATTATCGTCTTGCGTTACGCAACTCGCAACCCCTATATCCAGCAGTTGGGGCAATCCTATCTGACACTTTTCGTGATCAATATCATTGGAAGTGTTCTGATTCCAGGAATCAGCCTAGCTGGGCATATCGGAGGTGCAGTAGGCGGTGCTTCTCTAGCAGTTGTTTTCCCAGTTAAATGGGAGAGAAAGATGTATAGTACCAGCCAGCGAATCGGGGCAACCGTACTTTTTATCGCACTAGCCGTTTTCCTTTGCTATAAGGGAATGACCTATGTGTAAGGGAATAGCTAAAAAGCTACTCAAAGAATGAGTAGCTTTTTTGGAACCATTCGAAACAACACAGCTCTAAAACCGAGGTGTGGGTTGGTTTGAACGTCCATTTGTTTTGGAACCATTCGAAACAACACAGCTCTAAAACATACCCATTTTAGCAAAAAAGTGAGGTAAAGTTTTGGAACCATTCGAAACAACACAGCTCTAAAACTGTGTTTTGTGTTGACATACGTCAACAAAAGTTTTGGAACCATTCGAAACAACACAGCTCTAAAACCGCCCGACTGATTCCGATTTGATGACCGTTGTTTTGGAACCATTCGAAACAACACAGCTCTAAAACCGCCTTTTTCGAGTTGAAGAAATAACTTATGTTTTGGAACCATTCGAAACAACACAGCTCTAAAACTTTGCTCTCTCTTTGTCCTCCTCCTCGTCCGTTTTGGAACCATTCGAAACAACACAGCTCTAAAACTCCTATCACCTGTCACTTGCTTGACTTGAAGTTTTGGAACCATTCGAAACAACACAGCTCTAAAACACCATCGATTGCTAATTGTAAATCATCAATGTTTTGGAACCATTCGAAACAACACAGCTCTAAAACCAAAGTCCTCACCAGAATCAAAGATCATCTGTTTTGGAACCATTCGAAACAACACAGCTCTAAAACAGCGTGAAGCCTTGAAGAAGATTGATTCTGGTTTTGGAACCATTCGAAACAACACAGCTCTAAAACATAACAAAGTGGCAATGCAAGCCTTTTAGTGTTTTGGAACCATTCGAAACAACACAGCTCTAAAACTGGATTATTCTTTATAAATTCATAAACCTTGTTTTGGAACCATTCGAAACAACACAGCTCTAAAACAGAAAGTAAACTAATCGGACGTAAACACACGTTTTGGAACCATTCGAAACAACACAGCTCTAAAACTATAGAAATGAGCAACTATTTGAATGTCGTGTTTTGGAACCATTCGAAACAACACAGCTCTAAAACCTCGTAGAAAAATTTTTCTCACGAAATTTCGTAATCGCGCCATTCGTCCCAGCCAGACTTCAGCTCGTCAGGTTCCAATTGTTACCCTTATTATACCATATTTTCAGGGTTCAAGAAATAGTCTTGATCCAGCACATATTGAGGAAAATCATAGACTTTTCGAGGTTCGATAAATAAAACCTTTAGTTGATTGAGTTGGATATACTCTATCAGATTTACTAACTCATCCTTTGATAGATAGGCGGTCGCATTGATGAAGACAAGGAGTTTCTTTTTGGAAAGATATTTAAAAACTTGGACAATTTCTAGCATCTTTTCGAAAGGTGTATCACTCAGAGTTTCAACTTTGACTCCTAGAGCATCGATCAACTCTAGAATGGTGATTTCGTCGTACTCTAGGTCTAGTTCATTTTCTAAGCACTCAAATGCTAACAATTCTGTAATCGTAGCTACCAGTTTTTCAATCATGGATTTGACTTCTGGCTTGTCATTAAGCTGATTTTCAAGATCTGCATGTATCAGCTTGAGCATAGTAGGTGAGTTTAGATTGTATCCTAAGACATCCGTTATCACTAGTAACTCAGCCTCTCTCAGAGCTTTTAGATTTCTATCAAACAACTTTAACTCTCCATCATCAGTGTACTGGTAGAACTGCTTGACGATAGTCGAAAAGGTAAACTGGTCTTCCAGAACCAAAAAAGTTGCATTTTCAATAGCTAATGGTTCATCCAATAATGGGAAATTAATCTTCATCTCTAGGCTCCTCTCCTAGAAAAACTAAACGTGCGTCGGAGTTTGCTACGCTAGTATTTCGCTCACCATTTAAGTAAATCATGCGAGAAAACTGCTTTTCTGTAACGGTTAAGAGAGTGATGTTCCCTTTTTTAGGATTGTGCGTCTTAAGGCGTTCAATCATGGCGTTATTAGCAGAGTTATTGAGCAAGAGCTTGCTATAGATGGAGAATTGGTGCATGATAAATCCTTCATCTATGAGGAACTTACGAAATCTCCGATAGGCCTTGCGTTCCTCTATAGTATCAACCGGCATATCAAACATTAAAATCATACGCATATATCGATAACTCATATCCTAAACTCAGGAACTCCTTTCTCCGGTTGATTGAGAGCTTGGATGACTTTCTTAGTATAGTCACTGACGATATTGGACAGGTACATATCTTTGCCATTGTAGTGGAAGGTATCTGAGAAAATAGTAAAAAGCTCTCGTTTGATTTTGACAAAAGAACTGTTTCGATTTTCATAGACGATTCGGTCAATAATCGGACGGAAAGGCTCCATAATATCACTAGCTAGGTTGAATTGATTAAACTGATTAGCATGTTTCAATCCAAACTGAGTCATGCAGCCAGACAACACAATCTCACGCGCAAACATACTCAAAATTAAGGTGTAACCGTAGTCCAAGGAAGCATTGACATCATTGTCTTGTTCACGGCTAAAATCATTTCCAAACAAGGTGTTAAAATAAATCCGAGCTGCGTGCCCTTCTCGGTTACTAGGATCAAATAAATCCAACCCATGATAGAGATCGATGACGGACTGACTCTTTTCTAAAAAACCACAACTCCCCAGATAAAAAGCCTGATTGAGAATTTTTTGTGCAATAATCGTCGTCCAGATTTCCGCCTTTACGTCTTCATTCCAGGAAATTTGACGAGAGAGTTGCAAACTGGAATCGTGCCGACCGTAGTAAGGCATTAAGTATGCCGTTGGCAAGCGTTTATCATCACAAAAGATGACCAGAATATTTTCATCCACCAAACGTTTAATCAGCATGGTGGAGAGAACGATATCTGTCGTCTCCAAAAGAAGGATGTCCACCTCGGACAGGTGAATCAACTCTGTCCGAGAGGCATCTTTAAAGATCAAGTGATTGTTCTTGTAGGAGAGCTTAGAGTGTGTATTGACTATAACGGTTCTCCATCCCATTAGTCTTCTCCCAGTTTGCTTAAGTCAATTCGAGTCTCGTAAAGACCAGTGATGGATTGGTGGATGAGGGTGGATTCTATTATTTTTTTAACCATTTTATCGCTGTCAGTGAATTGCCATCTTTTTATAGGTAATGATAACGTATCATCGAATATTATTTTTTTCTGTCCAGCATTAATATTAGTAAAAGATAAAGTGGTGATGACCCTATTCATAATATTTCTACATTCTTCAATAGTTTGGTTATTGGTTAAAATAAGCTCATCATACTGTTTTTTATTAACCAAGTCTGTTGCTAACATAAATTCTAGAAATTGATTCCAAATTGATTGTATAAGTTGTTGATTGTTTTTTAACAAGCTATCGTGCTCATTTTTATCCAAAGTGGTATATTGAGAAATCAGTTTCATTTGTTTAGTAGTGACAAAAATCTGATTTGCACGTTTCAATTCTTGATTGCTAACTATAAATCTCCTATAGGTTCCGTATTTATGTTTAAATTCCAATACAGTATACTTAACTAATTTTATTACATGTGAAACATTGTTGATTCCTAGATTTCTTAAATATAAATTAGGATCTCTTTCAAATTCTAATTTAGTAAGCACTGGAATGCCGACCATTGTGTTTTTAATTTTATTATTTTGCTTGTATGTTACCAGAACTGAATAAGCGATTGTAGGTCTTGCATAACCGCCATACTTTTTAGGTGATAGACCAGATTTGATAGGGATTAGTTTACTTGCGTCAACTACTTTTTCCTTGGACACAATATTGTTATCAAACAGACCACCATTTTGTCCAACGGTTTGTTCTTCTGTCTTCTTAACAATATTCACCTGTGGATAGGAAAGTATTTTTTTGATGGTTGCGAAATCTTTTTCCGTATTCCAAGCGATTTCTCCAGTGTCTTTGGAGTATTCGATATTCTCTCTTTTTACGATAGTTCCGTCTGCGTAATGCACCTCTTCTTTGAAGAAGTTCAACAAGTTTGAGTAGAAGAAATACTTTTCAGTTGCTTTTTCGACTTCTTTAGGATTTCTAGATCTTGAGATGTATCTCTTAAGGTCGTACTTTTGATACTCACCATAGACAAATTCAGGCTCGAGTTTAGGATATTTTTTAAGGATAGCCTTAGCCACTACTGCATTTAAGTAGGCATCATGTGCATGGTGGTAGTCATTGATTTCCCGTACCTTGTATAACCTAAATTCTTTACGGAAGTTGGAAACTAGATTGGATTTCAAAGTGATGATTTTGACGGTACGGTTCTTCTTATCCTTCTCATTCACTTCTGTATTATAGCGAGCATCCAAGATCTGAGCAACATGTTTTGTGATCTGTCGTGTTTCAACTAGTTGGCGTTTGATAAAGCCAACTTTATCTCGCTCATTTAGCCCGCCACGTTCAGCCTTGGTTAAATTATTAAATTTACGCTCTGAAATCAATTTGGAATCTAACAATTGTTGCCAAAAAGCTTTTCTTTTTTGAACGACTTCTAAACTTGGAACATTATCGGATTTTCCACGATTATCCTTTGAACTAGTCAAGACACGGTTATCAAGAGAATCATCCTTGATAAAGGCCTGTGGGATGATGTGGTCAATGTCATAGCTGCTCAGTTGGTTGATATCAAGAGCTTCTCCAGTGTACATATCCTTCCCATTTTGGAGATAGTAAAGGAAGAGACGGTCATTTTTAAGTTGAATATTATCTGTTGGATTTTCTTTTAATATGTTTGAATCAAGTCCAGAAGCTAAATTTTTTAATGAATCTTCAATGCGCTTATATCTCTGTTGGGAATTCTTTTTCCCTCTGGCAGTAGTCTGATTTTCTCGTGCCATTTCAATCACAATGGACTCGGGAGCATGGTCCATAACCTTGACAAGTTCATCAACAATCTTGATACTTTGCAAAATTCCCTTTTTAATGGCAGGGCTTCCTGGAAGTTCTCGGACAACTTGCTTCACATCATCGGTCTCACCAACCACTTGTGATTTTTGGATAATTTTTTTGAAGGAAAGTCCGTCATCGTTGATTAATTGCATAAAGTTGCGATTGATTTCACCGTCATCAATCAAGTAGTCGAGAATCGTATTCCCTGTTTGTTTATCACAGATACCGTTAATAAGCTTAGCTGAGAGTTTCCCCCAACCAGTATAATGTCGACGAGTTAGTGCTTTGATTACTTTTTCATCAAAGAGAGAGTCATACTGAGCAAGGCGTTGCTTAATCATCTCACGATCTTCAAAGATTGTGAGAGTATGGACGATATTTTCAAGAATTGCCTCATTTTTAGAATCATCCATAAACTTCTTATCCTTGATAATTTTGAGTAAATCATGATAAGTAGATAGACTGGCGTTAAATTGTTTTTCAATTCCTTTTAGTTCTATTCCATCGTAACCATCAACAGTGTGTAGATAATGAATGATATCTTTTTTAGTTACTTTTCTTTTCTCTTTGAATAATTGATTGACAATTTGCTTCTTCTGACCACTATCAAGGAATTGATAGTCTCTCAATCCTTCTGCAATAAATTTTACTTTTGTTAATTCATTATAGACAGCAAATGTTTCATACAAGAGACTGTGTTTAGGCAAAACTTTTTCTTCTGGCAGATACAAGTCATAGTTAGTCATCTTATTGATGAAGTCTTCCGCAGAGCTTGCTTTATCAACAATTTTTTCAAAGTTCCAAGGTCGGATTGCTTGGTCAGAATTTCGAGTAAGCCAAGCAAAATCACGATTGCCACGAGCCAATGGTCCAACGTAATAAGGAATACGGAAGGTTAAGATTTTCTCGATCTTTTCTTTATTTTCCTTCAGAAATGGATAATGTTCTCCTTGCCGACGGAGAATGGCATTCATTTCTTGAAGATGAATTTGATGAGGAATAGAACCATTATCAAAAGTGCGTTGTTTTCTCAAGAAATCTTCACGTTCGATTTTATCAAGGAAATAATCTGTTCCTTCGAATTTAGAGAGAAGATTTTTGATATATTTGTAAAATGCTTCTTGTGTGGTCTTGCCATCAATATACCCAGCATACCCATCTTTAGATTGGTCAGAAAAAACTTCAACATATTTTTCTGGAAGATTGGTTTTGATGAATTGTTTTAAAGCTGCCAAGTCTTTTTGGTGATTTTCATAGCGCTCAATCATAGAGGCTGACAGTGGAGCCTTGGTTGAAGGATCTGTGACAGTCAAAATGCCTGATAGAAGAATCGCATCATAGAGTTTTTTAGCGGCCACGAAAAGGTCTGCAAAGTCATCTCCAATTTGTCCGAGCACGTTTTCCAAATCCTCATCATAGGTATCTTTAGGGAATTGTAGTGGAGCTTTTTCTTCTAGTTCAAAATGTTTCTTGAAGTCAGCTTGATTTCCAACAATTAGCTTGAGAAATTCTGAAAAGAGACCAGTGGACTTTTCGTCAGGAAAGAGTTTTAGAACGCGTTCTCTCTTTGCAGATTTGCTAATTTTATCAGTAAAAATTGCTTCTATTTGTGCATTTTGTCCACTAAGTGAACTTCCTTCAAATGTATTGTCGTAAATACTTATAAATTCATTAAAGATTTTTTGGATATCATTGTTTTTAATATCAAAAGATTCTTCATACAAGAAATGCCCACGGTATTTAATCATATGAGCTAATGTTAGGTAAATCAAGCGCAAGTCAGCCTTTTCTTTCGAATCCGCTAGTTGTTTTCTCAAATGATAGATAGTTGGAAATTGCTTATGGTATTCTTTTTCTTCTGCCAAGGTAGCAAAAATAGGGTATTTACTCCCTCTTTTATCCTCAGGAATTAAAAAGAAGTCATCCAATCGATGAAAGAAACCACTATCCAATTTGCTCATTTCTTCAAAAAAGATTTCTTGGAGATAGCGAAGACGATTTTTCCGACGGGTATAGCGACGACGTGCAGTTCGTTTGAGGCGTCTATCCTCAGCGGTTGTCCCTTCATCAAATAATAAAGCTCCGATGAGGTTTTTCTTGATAAAGTGTTTATCGGTATTGCCCAAAACTTTCATCTTTTTAGATGGCACTTTATAGTCATCTGTAATAACGGCCCATCCGACGCTGTTAGTTCCGATATCGAGACCGATAGAGTAAGGTTTATTGCTCATTTAGTGTTCTCCTTTGAGTTATACTCTTTATGTTCTAATTAGTAATAGCTAATATATTAACTTTAGCTAAATTATATATCTTTTGGCTATTAAAATCAAGAAATTGTAAAACGTTTTCATTGTGTAAATTTTTAAATCGTTATAAAATGGAATGTTATTCTATTTCATATAGATTTCTTCTTGCAATTTTTAAAAGAATGGTATACAATACAAGTGTTGGAACTATTCGAAACAACACAGCAAGTTAAAATAAGGCTTTGTCCGTACACAACTTGAAAATGCGAGCACCGATTCGGTTGCTAATAAGTCATCTGCAAAGATGGCTTTTTTATTGCAAGCTTCAACAAAAAAACAAAGCCCTTATTTAAGAGCTTTGTTTTTCTTCTATTCCCCCTCAGCTAACTCTTTCCCAAGTTGGATGAGGTAGTCTTTCAAGTCGTCTTTGACTTGTGGGTGTTTGAGAGCGTAGTCGATGGAGGTTTTCATAAAGCCAAACTTGTCCCCGACATCGTAACGAGCCCCTTTGAACTCACGAGCAAATACACGTTGTGTTTTATTGAGGGTATCGATTGCATCTGTCAGCTGAATTTCATTTCCTGCACCTGGAGCTTGGTTTTCGAGGATTTGGAAAATTTCAGGAGTGAGGAGGTAGCGTCCGATGATAGCAAGGTCGCTAGGAGCATCCTCTGGCGCTGGTTTTTCAACGAAGGTTTCAACGCTGTAAAGGCCGTCTTTTCCTTCGCCTTGCGGAGCAATAACCCCATAGGCAGATACTTCGTCATGAGGGACTGGCATGACAGCGATAGTAGACGCGTGGGTACGCTCGTAGTCATCCATGAGTTGTTTGGTAAGTGGAACAGCCTTTTCGTCTGTGATATCCATCAAGTCATCACCAAGCATAACGACAAAAGGTTCATTTCCAACGAAAGCTTTGGCTTGCAAGACAGCATCTCCGAGACCACGTGGATGTGTTTGACGGATAAAATGCAGGCGCATGCCGGTTGTCTCATCAACTAGCTTCAGAAGATCTGTTTTCCCTTTTTCTTTGAGGTTGTATTCCAATTCGAAGTTTGAATCGAAGTGGTCCTCGATAGAACGTTTTGACTTACCCGTAACAACTAAGATGTCTTCGATTCCAGACTTGAGGGCTTCTTCAACGATAAACTGGATAGTTGGCTTGTCTACGATTGGCAACATTTCCTTGGCCAAGGCCTTAGTTGCTGGGAGGAAACGAGTTCCCAATCCAGCGGCAGGGATGACTGCTTTTCTGACTTGTTGTTTCATAATGTTCCTTTCTATAAAGGTCTATGACCATTCGTTTTCTGCTTTAAATTCATTGCTCATGATGTCAGTGATTGCTTCTTTGATGTTGACACCTTCATAGATAACTCGGTAGATGGCCTGTGTGATTGGCATGTAGACACCCAATTCCTGAGCTAGCTCGTAAGCCGCTCGAGTTGTTGAGATTCCTTCGATAACCATGCCCATGTTTGCTTCGATGTCTGCGAGGGATTCTCCACGACCGAGAGCATCACCTGCCCTCCAGTTACGAGAGTGGACAGATGTCCCCGTTACGATCAAATCCCCAACTCCAGAAAGCCCGCTATAAGTCAGAGGGTTAGCTCCAAGAGCGACCCCTAGACGGGTGATTTCAGCTAAGCCACGGGCAATGATAGCCGCCTTGGCATTGTCGCCAAAGCCTAGTCCATGTAGTGCCCCAGCTCCAACTGCGATGATGTTTTTAAGAGCACCAGCGGTTTCAACCCCGACAACATCCGTATTAGTATAGAGACGGAAGTAGTGATTGCTAAAGAGATTTTGGACGTACTGGGCAGTTTCGAGGTCTTTGGAGGCTGCGGTAATCAAGGTAATATCGCGTACAATCGTTTCCTCAGCGTGGCTCGGTCCTGAAACAACGACGACTTCACTACGAAGGTCAGCTGGAATTTCCTCTTCAAGAATAGTTGATAGACGTTTGTGGCTATCTGGTTCCAATCCTTTGGAGGCATGCATGATGACAACCTTGTGATCGAGCACCTTTGCTACTTGTTGGGCAACCAGTCTCGTTACTTTTGTTGGGACTACAAATAAAACAGCATCCACATCCTTTAGTGTTTCTTCTAAATCATGATAGGCTTTGATTTTTTCGTCGAGTAGGATATCTTTGAAATAGCGTTTGTTTGTATGTTGGTTATTGATTTCATCAATTTGGTCAGAAATATTTCCCCAAATTCGAACCTCGTGTCCATTGTCGTTTAGGACCTGCGAAAGGGCAGTTCCCCAAGAACCAGGACCCAAGACAGCGATGGTTTGTTTCTTCATCTTTTCCTCCTTGTAAGAGTTCTTCCTTTCATTTTACCATAAAAAGCCTTTTCATGCATCACCTGTAGATGAAAGCGCACTAATTTATAATAAGGAGACTTCTTTGACAAGATGCCTCTTTTTTGCTAGAATAGCATCAATATGAACGAATGAGAAGGAGCTGACGCAGGATGTCGCTCCCTTTATCTATTTTATTAGGAGGAAATATGCTCATTAAAAAAATAAAAACCTATAAATGGCAGGCCTTGGCATCCCTAATGATGACAGGCTTGATGGTTGCGAGCTCGCTCTTACAACCACGCTATCTGCAAGAGGTGTTAGAGGCTTTGTTGGCCGGAAGAAATGAGGCTATTTATAGTATTGGCGCTTGGTTGATAGGAGTAGCCCTAGTCGGTCTGGTTGCAGGTGGGGTCAATGTAACGCTTGCAGCCTACATTGCTCAAGGAGTGTCTTCGGACCTTCGTGAAGACGCTTTTCGCAAGATCCAGACTTTTTCTTATGCCAATATCGAGCAATTCAATGCGGGTAACCTTGTCGTCCGTATGACCAATGATATCAACCAAATTCAGAACGTGGTGATGATGGCTTTTCAAATTCTTTTCCGTCTCCCTCTTCTCTTTATCGGTTCCTTTATCTTGGCGGTTCACACTCTTCCGTCGCTTTGGTGGGTGATTGTCTTCATGGTGCTCCTAATCTTTGCACTCACAGCCATCATGATGGGGATGATGGGGCCACGATTTGCTAAGTTTCAAACCCTTCTTGAACGGATTAATGCTATCGCTAAGGAAAATCTACGTGGTGTGCGCGTGGTCAAATCCTTTGTACAGGAAAAAGCACAATTTGACAAATTTACCGAGGTTTCTGATGAACTTCTCGGCCAAAATCTTTATATCGGTTATGCCTTCTCAGTTATAGAACCCGTTATGATGTTAGTCGGCTATGGGGCGGTCTTCCTCTCTATCTGGTTAGTGGCTGGAATGGCTCAGTCAGATCCGTCTGTAGTGGGCTCGATTGCTTCCTTTATCAACTATCTCAGCCAGATTATCTTTACCATCATCATGGTTGGATTTTTAGGAAATTCTGTCAGCCGTGCCATGATTTCCTTGCGTCGTATCCGCGAGATTCTAGATACCGAGCCAGCGATGACCTTTAAAGATCTCCCAGATGAAGAGTTAGAAGGAAGTCTCTCTTTTGAAAATGTGACCTTCACCTATCCTAATGACGATGAGCCTATGCTGAAGAATGTAACCTTTGAAATTGCGCCTGGTCAGATGGTCGGTGTGGTTGGGGCGACTGGAGCAGGGAAGTCCACTCTAGCTCAGTTAATTCCACGACTTTTTGATCCGCAGGAGGGATCTATCAAGATTGGAGGCAAGGATATTCGAGACGTCAGCGAGGGAACCTTGCGTAAAACAGTTTCCATCGTCTTGCAACGTGCTATTCTCTTTAGCGGAACCATTGCAGATAATCTTCGTCAAGGGAAAGGCAATGCCAGCGTGTCAGAAATGGAACGTGCAGCACGGATTGCCCAAGCCAGTGAATTTATCGGACGCATGGAAAACAAATTTGAGAGTCAGGTCGAAGAACGTGGCACTAACTTTTCTGGTGGACAAAAGCAACGGATGTCGATTGCACGTGGGATTGTCAGCAATCCCCGTATCCTGATTTTTGACGATTCGACTTCGGCATTGGATGCTAAGTCAGAGAGACTCGTACAGGAAGCTTTGAACAAAGACCTGAAAGGGACGACAACCATTATCATCGCTCAAAAGATCAGTTCAGTCGTCCATGCAGACAAGATTTTGGTCTTGGACCAAGGACGTTTGATTGGAGAAGGACGGCATGCAGACTTGGTAGCTAACAATGCCGTCTACCGCGAAATTTACGAAACACAAAAGGGAAAGGAGGAATAAAATGAAAACCGTTCGATTTTTCTGGAATTATTTTAAAGTTTACAAGCTCTCCTTTGTCATTGTGATTCTGATGGTTGCGATTGCGACAATTGCCCAAGCCCTCTTTCCAGTTTTTTCAGGTCAAGCAGTGACGGAGCTCGCTAACCTAGTTCTGGCTTATCAAAATGGAACTTCCGAACTAGCCTGGCAGAGTTTATCAGCTCTGATGCTGAATCTAGCTCTGGTTGTCCTTGTCTTGGTGGTATCTAGCTTGATTTACATGACCTTGATGACCCGTGTGATTGCTGAGTCGACAAATGAGATGCGTAAGGGCCTCTTTGGCAAACTTTCTCGTTTAACGGTTTCTTTCTTTGACCGCCATCAGGATGGTGACATCCTCTCTCGCTTTACGAGTGACTTGGATAACATCCTTCAAGCCTTCAATGAAAGCCTAGTTCAGGTCATGAGCAATATTGCTCTTTACATCGGTTTGATTTTTGTCATGTTTTCAAGAAATGTGACGCTCGCCCTGATAACAGTAGCCAGTACTCCAGTAGCCTTTCTCATGTTGGTTTTCATCGTGAAGATGGCCCGCAAGTACACTAATCTCCAGCAAAAAGAGGTTGGGAAACTCAACGCCTACATGGATGAGAGTATTTCTGGGCAGAAAGCTGTTATCGTACAAGGAATTCAAGATGACATCGTAGCAGGCTTTGTGGAGCAAAATGAGCGCGTGCGCAAGGCAACTTTTAAAGGGAGAATGTTCTCAGGTATCCTCTTTCCAGTTATGAATGGGATGAGTTTAGTCAATACGGCCATCGTCATTTTTGCAGGTTCTGCGGTCTTGCTGAACGATCCAAGTATCGAAACAACGACGGCCCTAGGTTTGATCGTCATGTTTACTCAATTTTCTCAGCAGTACTACCAGCCGATTATCCAGGTGGCTGCGAGTTGGGGGAGCCTCCAGTTGGCCTTTACTGGGGCGGATCGTATCCAAGAAATGTTCGATGCAGAAGAAGAGATTCGCCCGCAAAATGCGCCTGCCTTTACGGAATTGCGAGAAGGTGTTGAAATCAGTCATATTGATTTCTCTTATGTGCCAGACAAGCCGATTTTAAAAGATGTTAGCATTTCAGCTCCTAAGGGGCAGATGATAGCAGTTGTCGGTCCGACTGGTTCGGGGAAAACGACCATCATGAACCTTATCAATCGCTTCTACGATGTGGATGCAGGTAGCATTTCCTTTGATGGCAAAGACATTCGTGACTACAACTTGGACAGTCTGCGGAGCAAGGTCGGGATTGTCTTGCAGGATTCGGTCTTGTTTAGCGGAACAATCCGAGACAATATCCGCTTTGGTGTGCCAGATGCCAGTCAGGAAATGGTCGAAGCAGCTGCCAAGGCAACTCATATTCATGACTACATTGAAAGCTTGCCTGACAAGTATGATACCCTTATTGATGATGAGCAAAACATCTTCTCAACTGGTCAGAAACAATTGATTTCCATCGCCCGGACCTTGATGACAGATCCTCAAGTCCTAATCCTAGATGAAGCGACTTCCAATGTGGATACCGTAACAGAAAGCAAAATCCAGCATGCTATGGAGGCAGTTGTAGCAGGACGAACCAGTTTTGTTATTGCCCATCGTCTCAAGACCATCCTCAATGCCGATCAGATTATTGTCCTCAAAGATGGAGAGGTCATTGAACGTGGAAATCATCACGAGTTGCTCAAACTCGGCGGTTTCTATTCAGAACTGTATCACAATCAATTTGTCTTTGAATAAAAAAGAAGTTGTCCTCGTTGGGCAACTTTTTCTTGCCCATAAAAAATACTTATCACGGTCTTTAAAAAAACATATTAGACAGGAAAGGGTTGGAGTGATATGATAAGACTGCCGCAAGAAAATCGAAAGGAGACACATCATGGCTAGAACGGTTGTAGGAGTTGCTGCAAATCTATGTCCTGTAGATGCAGAAGGGAAAAACATTCACTCATCTGTATCCTGTAAATTTGCAGAGAGCATTCGTCAAGTCGGAGGTCTCCCTTTAGTGATTCCTGTAGGGGATGAGTCCATTGTGCGCGATTATGTGGAAATGATTGACAAACTCATCTTGACAGGTGGGCAAAATGTCCATCCTCAGTTTTATGGAGAGAAAAAGACCATTGAGAGCGATGATTACAACCTTGTACGCGATGAGTTTGAACTAGCTCTCTTGAAAGAAGCGCTCCGTCAGAATAAACCAATTATGGCAATCTGTCGTGGGGTTCAGCTTGTCAATGTTGCTTTTGGCGGCACTCTCCACCAAGAAATTGAAGGCCACTGGCAAGGCTTACCTTTTGGAACATCTCATTCTATTGAGACAGTAGAAGGAAGCGTGGTGGCTAAGTTGTTTGGCAAAGAAAGTCAAGTAAATTCAGTCCATCGTCAAAGCATCAAAGACCTGGCGCCTAATTTCCGTGTGACTGCTATTGATCCAAGAGACCAGACCATCGAAGCGATTGAGTCTGTCGACGAGCATCGTATCATCGGCTTGCAGTGGCACCCAGAGTTTCTGGTCAATGAAGAAGACGGCAATTTAGAACTATTTGAGTATTTATTAAATGAATTGTAACGGTTAGAGTCTCTAGCCGTTTTTATTCGTCCTTTCAGATTTTTTATATTTTAGCAAATTTACGCAAACGTTTGAATTCTGATAAAAATTGGGCAAATTCAATAAAAAAGCTTGAAAAAATCGAAGGTAAGCGTTATGATAGAAAAGAAGAAATTTTGGAGGATTATCATGTCACATATTAAATTTGATTATTCAAAAGTTTTAGACAAATTTGTTGCCCCACATGAAGTGGAATACATGCAAGCACAAGTAACAGCTGCAGACGAATTGATCCGTAAAGGAACTGGTGCTGGTAGTGACTTTTTGGGTTGGTTGGACCTTCCTGAAAACTACGACCGCGAAGAATTCGACCGCATCTTGAAAGCTGCTGAGCAAATCAAATCAGACAGCGATGTTTTGGTTGTAATTGGTATCGGTGGATCTTACCTTGGTGCCAAAGCAGCTATCGACTTCTTGAACCACCACTTTGCGAACTTGCAAACAAAAGAAGAACGCAAAGCTCCACAAATCCTTTACGCAGGAAACTCAATCTCATCTACTTACCTTGCTGACTTGGTAGAGTACGTAGCTGACAAAGACTTCTCAGTAAACGTGATTTCTAAATCAGGTACAACAACAGAACCAGCGATCGCTTTCCGTGTCTTCAAAGAACTCTTGGTTAAGAAATACGGTCAAGAAGAAGCCAACAAACGTATCTATGCAACAACTGACCGCCAAAAAGGTGCTGTTAAGGTTGAAGCAGATGCCAACGGTTGGGAAACATTTGTGGTTCCAGATGACATCGGTGGACGCTTCTCAGTATTGACAGCAGTTGGTTTGCTTCCAATCGCAGCATCAGGTGCAGACATCAAAGCCCTTATGGAAGGTGCGAATGCAGCTCGTAAAGATTATACTTCAGACAAGATTGCTGAAAATGAAGCTTACCAATACGCAGCCGTTCGTAACATCCTTTACCGCAAAGGCTACGCTACTGAAATCTTGGTAAACTACGAGCCATCACTTCAATACTTCTCAGAATGGTGGAAACAATTGGCTGGTGAGTCAGAAGGGAAAGACCAAAAAGGGATTTACCCAACTTCAGCAAACTTCTCAACTGACTTGCACTCACTTGGTCAATTTATCCAAGAAGGAACTCGTATCATGTTTGAAACAGTTGTCCGTGTTGACAAACCACGTAAGAACGTAATCATTCCTACTTTGGAAGAAGACCTTGACGGACTTGGTTACCTTCAAGGAAAAGACGTTGACTTTGTAAACAAAAAAGCAACTGACGGTGTTCTTCTTGCCCACACTGACGGTGATGTGCCAAACATGTACGTAACTCTTCCAGAGCAAGACGCTTTCACTCTTGGTTACACTATCTACTTCTTCGAATTGGCAATTGCCCTTTCAGGTTACTTGAATGCCATTAACCCATTTGACCAACCAGGTGTTGAAGCATACAAGCGCAACATGTTTGCCCTTCTTGGAAAACCAGGATTTGAAGAATTGAGCAAAGAGCTTAACGCACGTCTATAATAGAAGAAAAGAGTGGCTTGTCCACTCTTTTTTACTCTCTTTATTCGTAGACATTGGACTCAGGCGAGACTTGTGATATAATATAGAAAGCAAAAAGGCAGACGCCTAGAGACTTTATAGGAGAAACTATGTCAAAAGATATCCGCGTACGCTACGCACCAAGTCCAACAGGACTACTACACATCGGAAATGCCCGTACAGCATTGTTTAACTACCTTTACGCACGCCATCATGGTGGAACTTTTATCATTCGTATCGAAGATACTGACCGTAAACGCCATGTTGAGGATGGTGAACGATCACAGCTTGAAAATCTTCGCTGGTTGGGCATGGATTGGGATGAGAGCCCAGAAACTCATGAAAATTACCGCCAATCAGAGCGTTTGGAACTCTATCAAAGATACATCGACCAATTGCTAGCTGAAGGAAAAGCCTACAAATCTTACGTTACAGAAGAAGAGTTGGCGGCTGAGCGCGAACGTCAAGAAGCAGCAGGTGAAACACCACGTTACATCAATGAATATCTTGGCATGAGCGAAGAAGAAAAAGTAGCTTACATCGCAGAACGTGAAGCAGCTGGTATCATCCCAACTGTCCGTTTGGCTGTTAATGAGTCTGGTATCTACAAATGGCATGATATGGTCAAAGGTGATATCGAGTTTGAAGGTGGCAATATCGGTGGTGACTGGGTTATCCAAAAGAAAGATGGCTATCCGACTTACAACTTTGCCGTTGTCATCGATGACCACGATATGCAAATCTCTCATGTTATCCGTGGAGATGACCACATTGCCAACACACCCAAACAGCTTATGGTTTATGAAGCTCTTGGTTGGGAAGCTCCAGAGTTCGGTCACATGACTTTGATTATCAACTCTGAAACGGGTAAAAAATTGTCTAAACGTGATACCAATACCCTTCAGTTTATCGAAGACTACCGTAAAAAAGGCTATTTGCCAGAAGCCGTCTTTAACTTTATCGCCCTTCTTGGTTGGAACCCAGGTGGCGAAGATGAAATTTTCTCACGTGAGGAATTGATTAAACTCTTTGACGAAAACCGCCTCAGCAAGTCTCCAGCAGCCTTCGACCAGAAGAAACTAGACTGGATGAGCAACGACTACATCAAGAGAGCTGATCTAGCTACTATCTTTGAAATGGCGAAACCATACTTAGAAGAAGCAGGGCGTTTGACTGACAAGTCTGAAAAAATGGTAGAACTCTACAAGCCACAGATGAAGTCAGTTGATGAGATTGTTCCGCTGACAGATCTTTTCTTCTCAGATTTCCCAGAGTTGACAGACGCTGAGCGCGAGGTCATGGCAGGAGAAACCGTTCCTGTTGTTCTAGAAGCTTTCAAAGCGAAACTAGAAGCAATGACAGATGAAGAATTTGTGACAGAAAACATCTTCCCACAAATCAAAGCAGTTCAAAAAGAAACAGGTATCAAAGGAAAAAACCTCTTCATGCCGATTCGTATTGCCGTTTCAGGTGAAATGCATGGACCAGAATTACCAGACACCATTTTCTTACTCGGACGTGAAAAATCAATCCAGCATATTGAAAACATGCTGAAAGAGATCTCTAAATAAAAAGGACTTCCGATGGATACATGGGAAAAAATGTATGAAGAAGCACGAACCTTATTCAATCCCCATGAAGTTTCTGACTTTGTTTATGCTAACCATGTTGTTGCTGCGGTAGAAGCAGAAGATGGTCAGATCTTCACAGGATTTTGTATGGAGGGCACTTGTGGTGTTTTTCATCTCTGTGCAGAACGAGCGGCTCTCTTCAATATGTATCAATTTTCAGGACAAACTAAAGTTAAGAAAATCCTCGCCTTTCGAGATAAACCTCCTTACGGCGAAGGATCAGGTATGCCCTGTGGCGCTTGCAGAGAATTTCTCTTAGAATTGAATGCTGAAAATAAAGAAGCAGAGTTCATGATGGACTACGAAACAAGAAAAACAATTAAGGTTGCCGAATTGATCCCTTACTGGTGGGGAGAGGAACGCGCGACTAATTGGCAAGATAAATAGAAGGAGTCAGTTTAACTGACTCTTTCCTTTATCTTTTCAGAATTTCGATAAAGAGGAAAAAAGTCCTTGACAAAGGTAAAAAAGTAGGTATAATAGAAAGAGTTGAAAAGCTCAAGGTCCGTTGGTCAAGGGGTTAAGACACCGCCTTTTCACGGCGGTAACACGGGTTCGAATCCCGTACGGACTATGGTGTATTGCGGTTAA
>NZ_JYGR01000001.1:0-38074 GCF_000960035.1 Streptococcus oralis subsp. oralis | reverse complement strand
TTCAAGTTTTTTTAACCGCAATACACCATAGTCCGTACGGGATTCGAACCCGTGTTACCGCCGTGAAAAGGCGGTGTCTTAACCCCTTGACCAACGGACCTTGAGCTTTTCAACTCTTTCTATTATACCTACTTTTTTACCTTTGTCAAGAACTTTTTTCATCTTTACCGAAATTCTGAAAAGATAGGGGAAAGTTCTCTCAGGAGAGCTTTACGTCCTCTAAAGACTTCCCCTCCCATGAGACGGTCTATTAATTCTTGTTTTTCCACACTCTGTTTTGATTTGTAATTCTTTAGAAGTTCGTGAAAGAGATAATAATCGTCCAGCCTGAGTCCTTTTTCTCCTAGACGATGGCTAATCTCACTCACCTCTTCATAGGGTTCTTTGTCAAAACGGCGCTTGTGACTTTCCTGTTTACGGATGTAATCTAGAATACGATTTCTAAATTTTGTTTTAAAGCAGACATATAGTTGATGGCGCTCGCCCTCTAGTAACTCTGGGTTGCGACTCACCAGCTCATACAGACATAACATGCCTTCCTGGTCCCAGTCCTCTTTCTCCCACAGATGCAAATGATAATCTTTGCGACACTTATGGACGATTCCCTTACTTTCTTCATATAAGTCTTTTAGATTCATAGACCTCTCCTTTCTGCATTTAGTTTAGCAAAATGCGCGAGCCCCTGGGTCTACTTCCTCTATTCTATACTTCTTTCTCCCTCAACGACACATAAAAGAGAGGCAAAGCCTCTCTGGGGTTATAATTCTGCAATTTGGTTGAGATTCACTTCTGCAATCGTATCATTACCAAACATAGAGATAATCATCTTCACTTTGTTGTTATCAATTTCAGTAATTTTCCCTGTGTAGTCTGCAAAAGCGCCATCAATGATGCGGACTGTCTGGCCAACTTCAACATCAATATCGAACTCTTGAACAGTTTGTCCCATTGAAACCAGAATATCACGGATTTCTTGTTCCAATAGTGGAGTTGGTTTTGATCTGTTACCGTGTGAGCCGACGAATCCTGTTACGTTAGGTGTGTTTCGAACGACGAACCATGCTTCATCGGTCATGACCATTTCTACAAGGACATAACCCGGAAAGCGATTCTCTTCAATTTCTTTTTTCTTTCCATTTTTCTCAACTTGCACAGTTTGTGTTGGAATCTCAACGCGTAGAATATTGTCCAACATGTTATAAGTTTGTGCACGTTGCAATAGATTTTCTTTTACCTTATTTTCATAGCCAGAATAAGTTTGTAGAACAAACCATCCCTTGTCAAAACTATCCATGATATTTCCTTTCATAATAGAAGAAAGCTAGCAGAAGTTCTCCGCTTTTCTTCTAAAAAATGTTAATAAATCGAATCAAACCTGAAACAATCAACTGGTCAAAAATATAAATGATGACCACAAAGAAGGCAGTGTATTCCATAATAGAGCGAAAATCTCTCCAGCTTTCTTTGCGAGTTGGCCAAGTTGTTTCTTTAAGAAGTTTAAAAATATCCTTAATAAAACCCATCGTTCTCTCCTATCTCGTTTCTCTATGTGTCGTATATTTTCCACAATGTTTACAAAATTTATTTACTTCTAGTCGTGTTGGCTTGGGGTTCCCACTGATTTTGATTGAGTAATTCCTTGAACCACAAACTGCACAAGCTAGGCTTGCTTTTTTTAGTGCCATAACGCCTCCATCTTATCTATTATAACAAGAAACCTGGGCTTTGACAAGCCTCTTAACGAAATAGATTAAGGATTGAGTCCCATATTGTCTGGGCTTTTTCTTTTATTTTAGCTTCTGAAATCGCACGCCCTGCTTCATCTACAAGATTTTGTGCACGACTACGAATATCTCCTATCGGGTCCTCAGACTGGTTTGTCTCATTTTCAGCAACCTGCTTTTTCGTATTTTCTGGTTCAATCCCATTTTGTTTATAAGCATTCTCAACTGTAAAAGTGCTACCTGGAGTGTAAGGCAAAATGGTATTAGCCATACTTCTAAAGACATGGGCTGCTCCATTTGAGGTCGAACCTGCTAGATAATGATTCTCATCTGTTGTTGGGAAGCCGAGCCAGTGGCTAATTACAACATCTGGAGTATAGCCGATCACCCACTGGTCACTGGTATATTCTGGGTTGAAAACAGCTTCAGTCGTACCTGTTTTACCAGCCATAACGTAATCCGCTGGTGACGAACTAATTCCTGTACCATTGGTAAATGTTCCTAGCATCATACTGGTCATCTTATCGGCTACCGACTTATCAATCACTCGTTTTTGGGAGTTTTTATGACTCTTGATGACCTGACCGCTGGCATTTTCAATACGAGTGATGAAATGCGCTTCAGGCATGAGACCTCCATTGGCAAAGGCTGCATAGGCTTGCGCCAGCTGGAGAGGATTCGTTTCCACACCTCCACCTAGGGCAACTCCGAGAACGCGGTCAACTTTCTCCATATTTAGACCAAATCTCTCTCCAGCGTCAAAAGCTTTGTCAATACCTAATTCATTTACAGTCGCAACTGCTGGTAGGTTAAGTGATTCCGCCAAGGCCTGATACATAGGTACTTCAGGAGAAGTCTTAATGCCCGCATAGTTGTCTACTTGATAACTGTTGTACTGCATCGTATGATTATCCAGTTGCTTGTTCAAGGCCCATCCCGCTTCTACAGCTGGAGTGTAAACGACCAAAGGCTTAATCGTCGATCCTGGGCTACGCTTAGACTGAGTGGCATAGTTAAAATTACGGAAACCTGGTTTGTCATCCCCAGCTACACGACCAACAACTCCACGCACTCCACCCGTTTTAGGCTCTAGAGCAACACTACCTGATTCGGCATGCGTTCCATCTTCTGCCGTTGGAAATAGCGCAGTGTTTTCGTAAATAACCTGCATGTTTGCTTGGTAGTTTTGGTCAAGCTCTGTGTAGATTCGATAGCCATTGTTGACAATCTCTTCTTCTGTGAGATTGTACTTGGAAACCGCTTCGTTGACAACTGCATCAAAATAGGACGGGTAACGATAATCTGAAACCTTACCTTCATACTTATCTTGCAGTTGAGAAGCCATATCTACTCCAGCCGCTTCGGTTTCTTGATTTTTATCAATATAGCCCGCTGCAACCATATTTTGCAAAACAGTATCCCTACGGTTGGTCGAAGTTTCAACAGAATTTAATGGATTATACAATTCTGGTCCCTTGAGCATCCCTGCTAGAGTGGCCGCCTGATCAAGCGTTAGTTGTGAAGCCGATACACCGAAATATTTCTTACTTGCATCTTCAACACCCCATACCCCATTCCCAAAGTAGGCGTTATTGAGGTACATAGTAAGGATTTGCTCCTTGCTGTATTTCTTGGTCAACTCTAAGGCAAGGAAAAACTCCTTGGCCTTCCGTTCAACGGTCTGGTCCTGGGAAAGATAGGCATTTTTCGCCAACTGTTGAGTGATGGTAGACCCCCCTCCAGAACGACCTGCTGTAAGGATGGCTAGAAAGAAACGACCGTAGTTAATCCCATCATTTTTATAAAAGGAACGGTCCTCTGTCGCGACGACAGCATTCTGCAAGTCTTTACTGATATCTGTCAGTTCAACATAGGTTCCCTTTTGACCTGATAGGGCTCCTGCCTCTTTTTCTTCGCGGTCAAAAATCAGAGTTCGCGTTTTCAGGGCATTTTGCAAGTCATTGACATTGGTAGACTTGGCTATCGCAAACAAGTAGGTTCCTACCAGTAAACCTGTACTTAACCCTAAAATGATGACGATTTTTGTCAGATGATAACGACGCCAAAATTTCCGAATTGGGCCTACTTGGGACAATTTTTTTCTATCGCTCTGTGAACGACGCATACTAGTCGAATCAGACTCCACTGATTCATTCGTTTCTTTTTTAAAGAGAGAAAGAAACTTCTCAAATAATTTATCTAATTTCATGCGTTTATTTTATCATCTTCACCATAGGAACTCAAGAATTTAGCTACTCCCTATCCAAATAGGGCTTTTTTTGTTACAATATCTGTATGCAATTCACATTTACATTACCCGAATCCTTGCCTCAAATGACGGTCAAACAATTTCTAGAGGAACAACTCCTCATCCCTAGAAAAATCCGCCATTTTTTGAGAATCAAGAAGAACATCTTAATGAACCACGAAGAAGTTCACTGGAACGAGATGGTCAAACCAGGGGATATTTGCCAATTGACTTTTGACGAGGAAGATTATCCCCCAAAGGAAATTTTTGGGGGCAAGCCAGACCTCGTTCAAGAAGTTTATCAAGATCAACATCTCATTGTTGTCAACAAACCCGAAGGCATGAAAACACACGGTAATCAACCAGATGAAATTGCCCTACTCAACCATGTCTCTGCCTACGTTGGCCAAACCTGTTATGTCGTTCATCGCCTGGATATGGAAACAAGCGGTTTAGTGCTTTTTGCTAAAAATCCTTTTATCTTACCCATTCTCAATCGTTTGTTGGAGAAAAAGGAAATCGCTCGTGAGTACTGGGCACTTATAGAAGGGCAAGTAGGGAGTAAAGAACTTATCTTCCGAGATAAAATCGGTCGCGATCGTCATGATCGCCGAAAACGAGTGGTGGACGCCAAAAGTGGGCAATATGCTGAAACTCAGGTAAGCCGATTAAAACAATTTCCTAATAAGACTTCTCTTGTTCGTTGCAAGCTAAAGACAGGTCGAACCCATCAAATCCGTGTTCATCTCTCTCATCATAAGCACCCTATCCTGGGCGACCCTCTCTATTATAGTAAATCAAAGACAAGCCGGCTTATGCTCCACGCCTTTCGACTTTCCTTTACCCATCCGCTTACTTTAGAGAAATTAAGCTTCACTGCTCTTTCTGATACATTTGAGAGAGAATTAAAAAAGAATGGATGACCGCTAAATCATCCATTTTGTTTTATCTAAAAATAGAAAAAGCAAGACCTATTAGTCTTGCTTTTATCAACTCATGAATTATTTAGCGATTTTTGCAAAGTATTCAAGAGTACGTACAAGTTGTGCAGTGTATGACATTTCGTTGTCGTACCATGATACAACTTTAACCAATTGTTTGCCGTCAACGTCAAGAACTTTAGTTTGAGTTGCGTCAAACAATGAACCGTAAGACATACCTAGGATATCTGAAGATACGATTGGATCTTCAGTGTATCCGTATGATTCGTTTGAAGCTGCTTTCATAGCTGCGTTCACTTCGTCAACAGTAACGCTCTTTTCAAGAACTGCTACCAACTCAGTTACAGAACCTGCTGGAACAGGAACACGTTGAGCAGCTCCGTCCAATTTACCGTTCAATTCTGGGATTACAAGACCGATAGCTTTTGCAGCACCAGTTGAGTTAGGAACGATGTTTACAGCACCAGCGCGAGCACGGCGAAGGTCACCACCACGGTGTGGTCCGTCAAGGATCATTTGGTCACCAGTGTAAGCGTGGATAGTAGTCATCAATCCTTCTACAACACCGAAGTTGTCTTGAAGAGCTTTAGCCATTGGAGCCAAGCAGTTTGTAGTACACGAAGCACCTGAGATAACTGTTTCAGTACCGTCAAGAACGTCGTGGTTAGTGTTAAATACAACTGTTTTAACATCGTTTCCACCAGGAGCAGTGATAACAACTTTTTTAGCTCCTCCAGCGTGCAAGTGTTTTTCAGCCGCTGCTTTCTTAGCAAAGAAACCAGTTGCTTCAAGAACGATTTCTACACCGTCAGTAGCCCAGTCGATTTGTTCTGGATCACGTTCAGCAGAAACTTTAACGAATTTACCGTTAACTTCAAATCCACCTTCTTTAACTTCTACAGTACCGTCGAAACGACCTTGAGTTGTGTCGTATTTCAACAAGTGTGCAAGCATAACTGGATCTGTAAGGTCGTTGATGCGAGTAACTTCAACACCTTCTACGTTTTGGATACGGCGGAAAGCAAGACGACCGATACGTCCGAAACCGTTAATACCAACTTTAACTACCATTAGTGATTTCCTCCTTATGAAAATCATGAAAATTTTATTGTGAAAAGAGTAACTTGAATCACTACAAATCACCTTTCAACAAACCTATTATATAACTATTTAAGTTGAATTGCAAGTATGGGCATTGTTTTTTGTCTATATCTCGCTTATTTCCCTTTCTCCTTTGAAAGCCTATACCGCTGTCTTTCTTTGTCTACATAGTCATTTGCAACTTTCCTTTTTCTAAAGTTGAGCGATAACTTCCTCAGTTGTCAAAACTTGGTTGGCAATGTAGCCATAGTTTGTCAGGGCAGCTTGGTAGGCTTCTTCACCTGGAGCACCGACAGCATCGTTAACAACAATGACATTGTAACCTAATTCTATGAGTTCACGCATGTGTGAATCCACGCAGAGATTAGCATTCATACCAGCCAAGATGACGGTGTCGATACCATTTTTGCGGAGTTGAAGGTTAAGATCGTTGCTTTCTGGGCCAAAGATTTTATGTCCGTTGACAACAATAGTATCTTCATCCAAAAATGGTTTAATCTCTTCAATCATATCTGCTCCAGAGCCTTCTGGAATTGCTGAATACTGGCTATCACGCCAAAACATTTCGTTTTCAATCATCATCGTTTCACCAGCAGCTTTAAATTGCCACTTGTGATCGTGTGGATAGAAGTAGTGCGGTGAGATAAAACGCTTGTAGCCACGCTCTTGAGCAAGAGCGAAAAGCTTTGTCAGATTTTCAATAGTATTAACTTTTTCAAGAACGTCTTTAGTTGCTCCGAATCCTTTACCAGGATGTTTTAGGAATTCAACTTGTGGGTCTGTGATAACAAATGCGACATTTTTCTGATTGAACATGAGGTTCCTCCTAATATGATTTGATTAACAGCCAATAGGAATTTAGACTGTTAGTTTGATGATTTTCCAAATGGTAGTTTTAGTTATATACTGACCATTCGGTACAATTATAATAACATCTAAAATTGAATTTGTAAATTAATTTGCTCAGAACAAAAAATTTTAATGATAAAACAGTGGCAAAAGGAGGTGGTTTCAATTGTTTGGTCTCAGACTCTGAATCTGCTATAATAGGAAAAAAGAGAGGTGAGTAGATGAGCGTTAAAGAGCGTATTTTACAAAGTGCTGAGGAATTGATTTATCAGAAGGGTTATGTGGCCACCTCCATCAGTGACATCATGGAGGCAGCTGATGTTGGCAAGGGACAGCTTTATTATTATTTCAAATCTAAGAAGGAAATTGGTTTGACGGTCATTCAAGATATTTTAGCAAATTGGCGAAAAGAGCTTTTTGAAGATATTTTTGAAGCAGACAAGTCTGACAGTGACAAGTTTTCGGATATGATTGACTGGGTTTGTCAATTTCATGAAAGTCAGACGGTCTTTTATGGTTGCCCAATTGGTAATCTGATTGTGGAATTGTCCACAGAAGATGAGAACTTCCGCTGTCCTCTCAATGATTTTATGACCCAATGGACAGAGAAGTTAGCCAGCCTCTTGCAAGACCTGCATGCTGACTGGTCAGAAGAGCGGGCGCAGTTGCAGGCCCGTCAAGTCATCTCCAGTATTCAAGGCAGCATTGTCATTCTCAAAGTCAGCCAAGACATCCAAGTTTTAGAAAATAATATGACGGATTTGAAAAAGAATTATTGTTAATTTTTAGCCGAAGAATTAAAAGTATGTTAATTTATAGATTGTGGTTAAGAGGTAAGAATGACAACAGATATTAAAACTGAAATTGGTCATAGAGTAAGACAGGAACGTGAACGTCACAAATTGATGAGAGAAGAGGTCTGTGGACAGAAGCTGACTTAATAATCAAACAGCTGATGCGTACTGAGCTTGGGCAATCCTTGCCAACAATTACTAAGTTACAATATTTATCTAAGCGATTAGAAGTTCCGATAGATACTTTTCTTGAAAATAAAGAACTAGCTCTTCCTGAGGAAGAGTTGCTGAGTCTAGACTTGATTGAAAGAATATTAGACTTGATAAGAACAGGGACAGGTAGTTTCGCTGAAGATATTTTTGATGATTATTTTAAGCAAGTAACACTAAAGCAAGTTTACACATTCAATGATTTACTATTAATTGATTATTTTGCTATGCAATGTCAAGACTTGATTTATAGAAGAGAGCATTAGATGATTTTCGGATTAAGTTGTTGAAACAGCAATTAGTTAGTGATGAAATGTATAATGTAGAGCTACTATCAGTTCTTTGTGCCATAGCGGGTGTTTATGTTGTTCATAATGACTATAAGCATATGATATCTCTAGTAAAAAAGATGAATGAAATTTTATCAGTAACAATGTTGCAAGTCTATAAACCTGGAATTTCAGTATTTGAAGCTAAGTGCTATCTTTATTTTGAAAATGATAAAAATAAAGCAAAGGAACTTTATCACTCAGCAACTATACTAGCTGAACAATTTGATGATAAAGTATTTGATAAAAAACGAAAATAGAAAACTTAAAACTATTCTCAATACTCCAGTTTCACAAAAAAGAGACAGGATAACTCCTGTCTCTAGGCTGATAAACGATTATTTGCGACGTCCTGGACGTTCTGCATAGCCATAGTAAGCATCTGCCATGATTTCTTCCATGTCAGCTACCATTGGCAAGCGAGGGTTAGCAGGTGAACATTGGTCTTCATAAGCAAGCAAGGCAATTTCATGCAAGCTGTCTTTCCAAGCTTTTTCATCGATTCCAAAGCCTTTGAAGTTCATTGTGATTCCAACTGCTTCACCAAGATCGTAAACTGCTTTAGCATACGCTTCAACCGCTTCTTCTGGAGTTGAGTGAGGCAATCCAAGCATTCTAGCAATATCTTGGAATTTTTCGTCAGCTTTCCAGTAGTTATACTTAGGCCATGTAGTCGTCTTAGATGGGCGAGTACCATTGTAACGGATAACGTATGGAAGCAAGATTGCGTTTGTACGTCCGTGAACAGTATGGTGAACCGCACCGATCTTGTGGGCCATTGAGTGGCTCATACCAAGGAAGGCATTGGCAAAGGCCATACCAGCCATTGTAGATGCATTGTGCATTTTTTCGCGAGCTTCTGGATCAGCTGTCTTAACAGATTTTTCCAACCATTCAAAGACAAGTTTGATTGTTTGAAGGGCGATACCGTCTGTGTAGTCGTTAGCAAAGTTTGAAGTGTAGGCTTCAGTCGCGTGAGTCAAGACGTCCATACCTGTGTCCGCAGCGATGAAGTCTGGAACTGACTCAACCAAAGCAGGGTCAACAATCGCAATAGTTGGTGTCAATGAGTAGTCAGCCAATGGGTATTTACGATTGTTTTTCTTATCAGAGATAACGGCAAATGGTGTTACTTCTGAACCTGTACCTGAAGTTGTTGGAATACCAATGTATTTCGCTTTTTTACCAAGTGATGGGAAGCGGAAGGCCCGTTTACGGATATCCATGAATTTTTGAACCAAGTCACGGAAGTCGATTTGTGGTTGTTCGTAGAAGAGCCACATTACTTTCGCTGCATCCATTGGAGAACCACCACCAAGAGCGATGATTGTGTCTGGTTCAAATGCTCTCATTACTTCAGTACCACGTTCTACAGTTGTGATATCTGGGTCTGGTTCAACGTCTGAGAAGACTTGGACAGTTACACGGTTGCTGCGTTTGTTCAATTGGTCAATAATGCGTTGAACAAAACCAAGTTTTTCGATCGATTTGTCTGTAACAATCATAACGCGTTCAATATCTTCACATGTTTGAAGGTATTGGATAGAATTGCGTTCGAAGTAAATTTTTGAAGGAACTTTAAACCACTGCATATTATTTCTACGTTTCCCTACTTTCTTGATGTTTAGAAGGTTGATCGCACTCACGTTATCACCGACTGAGTTGTGTCCATATGAACCACATCCAAGTGTCAATGATGGAATGAAGGCATTGTATACGTCACCGATACCACCGAAAGTAGATGGAGAGTTCCAGATAATACGCATAGCTTTGATTTCTGTACCAAAGCGTTTAGCAAGAGCTTCGTCTTTTGTATGGATGGCTGCTGAGTGACCAAGTCCGTTAAACTCAACCATTTGACGAGCTTTTTTAAGACCGTCTTCTGTATCTTCAGCTTTTAGGACAGCGATAACTGGTGACAATTTTTCACGAGTCAATGGTTCTTTTGGTCCTACTTCTGCACATTCTGCAGCCAAGATGTTTGTTCCTTCTGGAACGCTAAATCCTGCTTGTTCAGCAATCCATGCTGCTGGTTTACCAACGATGTTTGCATTTAGTTTAGCACCTGCACAGTTTTTGCTGTTAGCTTTCACACCGAAACAGAATTCTTCAAGAAGGGCTTTTTCTTTTTTGTTTACAAAGTAAGTGTGATATGATTTGAATTCTTCTACAAATTCGTCATATACTTCTTTATCAATGATAACCGCTTGTTCTGATGCACAGACCATCCCATTATCAAATGATTTAGACATAACGATGTCATGAGCAGCTTGACGAAGGTCAGCAGATTTTTCTACATAGGCAGGAACGTTTCCGGCACCTACCCCAAGAGCTGGTTTTCCACATGAGTATGCAGCTTTAACCATGGCATTCCCACCAGTTGCGAGGATAGTCGCAACACCTTCGTGGTTCATAAGCGCTCCAGTTGCTTCCATAGATGGCTTTGTAATCCATTGCACACAGTTCTCAGGAGCACCAGCTGCAATCGCTGCATCGCGAACGATTTGTGCTGCGTGAGCTGATGATTCTTGAGCAGATGGGTGGAAGGCAAAAACGATTGGGTTACGTGTTTTCAAAGCAATGAGTGATTTGAAAATCGCTGTTGAAGTTGGGTTTGTTGTCGGAGTGACACCACAGATTACCCCTACAGGCTCCGCAATCTTTGTCAAACCTGTAATTGGATCATCTTCAATAACTCCAACTGTTTTAACTCCACGCATATTGTTCACTACGTGTTCGCAGGCAAATAGGTTTTTTGTCGCCTTGTCTTCAAATACTCCACGACCAGTTTCTTCAACTGCGTGTTGTGCAAGGATACCGTGTGCGTCAAGTGCTGCAACCGAAGCTTTTGCCACGATATAGTCAACTTGCTCTTGGTTCAACTTGCGCATTTCATCAAGCGCAACCAAGGCTTTTTTCACGAGACCATCGACATGCTTTTCAGCAGCAAGTTGTTTTTCCTCTGGTGTTACTGTTTTTTTATCAGCCATATTATCCTCCATAGCCTTTAAGGATGTTATCCTTTGTTAATTTTTTCACAAGTTTATTATAACTCTTTTTTTATGCTTTGTAAACAGTTTCATAAGTATTTCACAAAGAATTTTTCCGAGATTGTGATTTTTTTCTCAATATAGCTACGCAATAGAGTTTTGTCTGGACGATTGTGAAATTATGGAGAAAATTTTTTTATTTCACAAAGTTTTTCTAGTTAATAGTTATTTATCGAATTCAAGCGTGGAAAGCGCTTTCTCCCTGATTTTGAAAAATAGTCTCCTAACTTGGAGACTACTGTTTTTGCTGAAAAACGCCTTGTTTAAAGGTTCCTTCATAAACAACTTCTTGCTCTGTTGTCAACTTCCCTTGACCTTCAGCCTGGCCATTTACAAAATCACCCTCGTATTTCCAGCCATCTTTTGATTGGAAAGTCCCTTTTCCATTAAAGGCTCCATTATTGAAATCACCTGTATATTGGTCTCCATTTTCAAAGGTCAGGGTTCCTTGACCATTCATTTTCCCTCGTACCAAGGTGCCATCATAAACAAGAGCTCCACCATCAAGTTTCAGGACACCCTTTTTAGGCGTATTTAGCAGAAATACCGAAAGAGCACAGAGTGCCATTACAACTACTGCAACGAGCTCTAACCTAGGACGAGTCAGGTAAACTCTACACTTCTCATAAAATTGTTTAAGCTTTTCCATTGTCACTCTCATTTTCTAATCGATCTAGCCAGCTTTGACATCCACTTGTGATACGAGTATAGGTTTCCTCAAAATCTCCTGTATACCAAGGATCTGGGACACTTTCAGATGCAAAAGAGTAAATTTTGTACTGTAGTTCCTGAGGACACATGTGACGCAGATCTGAAAGGTTTGAAGCATCCATACCGATAATGTAATCAAACGATTCAAAGTCTTCTCTGCCAATCTGAAGCGATGTTTTATCTTTGTCATACGGGATCTGATATTGCTGGAAAATTCCTTGCGTTCCCTTATGAATCGGATTGCCATGTTCCCATGATGACGTTGCACGACTCTCGACTTGGTAAGCGCTCGTCATGGACTTCATCACAAACTCTGCCATGGGACTTCGGCAAATATTTCCTAAGCAAACAAATACTATTTTTTTCATCCCTTTTCCTCTTGTCTCATAGAAAAACGGGAGTGACAGGTCCCGTTTTATTCTTCGATTGCTCCGCCTTCGTCAACAACTGTTCCTTCTGGTGTCACAGCTTCTTTGAGTGGCAAAACGGTCTTGATCGCAGCCAATTCAAAGGTCAAATAAACCCCATCTACATCCAGTACGATTGTACCTTTCTCAGTATCTACTTCATCCACTGTTCCGTAAAGTCCACCAATTGTAATGACTTCATAGCCTTTTTGAAGCTTGTTCAAGCTTTCCATACGCTTTTGTGCTTGTTTCTTTTGAGAACGTTGCATAAAGAACATCAAGGCAAACATACCTACAAGCATGATCAAAAATGTTAAATTTGGACTAATATTTTCCATAGTATTTTCTCCTTTGTATTTTACATAGGACTACTATATCAAATTTCAGCTACTTTTACAAGGTTGTGCCTTGTTTTTATGGTTATAAAAAATCAGAGTTTTCACTCTGATTTTTGTGATTATTTCAAGTTTTGAACGACTTTGACTAGATTTTCAACTGTAAATCCATACTCCGCCAATACTTTTGGTGCTGGGGCAGATGCTCCAAAGGTATCAATACCAAGAACGGCACCATCAAGACCAACATATTTGTACCAGTTTTGAGTTGCACCCATTTCGACTGCAACACGACGGCGAACTGCATTTGGAAGGATTTCTTCCTTGTATGCTGCATCTTGTGCGTCAAAGACATCTGTTGATGGCATGCTAACTACACGGACTTTTGCCCCTTGGCTAGCCAATTCTTTGGCAGCTGCGACCGCCAAATTCACCTCTGAACCTGTTGCAATCAAGATCGTATCAAAGTCTGCTGCATTTTCATAGACAACATAAGCACCTTTCGCAACTTTATCAAAGTCTGTTCCCTCTTCGACAGTCAAGTTTTGACGTGTTAAGACAAGGGCAGTTGGTGTTTTTTCGCTTGTCACGGCAAGGTACCAAGCCGCTTGAGTTTCACGCGCATCTGCTGGGCGGAAAACATTCAGATTTGGCATAGCACGGAGACCTGCTAAGTGTTCAACTGGTTCGTGAGTTGGACCATCTTCACCAACTGCAATCGAATCGTGGGTAAAGACATAAGTCACAGGAAGTCCTTGCAAGGCTGACAAGCGGACAGCTGCTTTCACATAGTCAGAGAAGACGAAGAAAGTACCACCGTATACACGAAGTCCACCGTGAAGGGCCATCCCGTTCAAGATCGTTCCCATTGCAAATTCACGAACACCAAACTGAATGTTGCGGTTCAAGCGATTAGCGTCATCTTGAAGTCCATCCGTTTTGATGTAAGTCATGTTTGAGTGAGCGAGGTCAGCTGATCCACCTAGGAAAGTTGGCAACTTGGCAGCGACAACGTTCAAAGCATCTTGACTTGAGTTACGAGTTGCTTGAGAGAAACCATTTTCTAAGGCTGGGAAGTCTGCTGGAGTCACTTCAACTGGGTCACGGCCGTCGATGATGGCTTCTACTTCTGCAGCCAGTTCTGGATGAGCCTCTTTATAGTCAGCAACCAATTTTGTCCAAGCTTGATAAGCTGATGCACCACGGTCTGCAACATTTTCCTTGAAATCAGCATAAACTTGATCTGGGATTTCAAATGGTTCATAGTCCCAACCGAGAGCCTGGCGAGTTGCTGCAGTTTCATCTGCTCCAAGAGGAGCACCGTGTACCGCATTCGTTCCTTGTTTATTTGGAGAACCGTATCCAATCACAGTCTTCACTTCAATCAAAGATGGTTTTCCTGAAGCTTTAGCTGTTTCGATAGCAGCATGGATTGCTTCCAAGTCTGTTCCATCTTCAACCAAGGCTGTATGCCAGCCGTAGGCATTGTAGCGATCACGAACACTTTCAGTAAAGGAATCCTTTGTCTCACCATCCAAGTTAATGTCATTTGAATCATAAAGAACCACCAACTTGTCGAGTTTTTGCAGACCTGCGTATGAAGCCGCCTCACTTGAGACACCTTCCATCAAGTCACCATCTCCACAAATTACATAAGTGTAGTGGTCAAAGATATTGAAACCTTCGCGGTTATACTTCGCTGCAAGGAAACGTTCTGCTTGGGCAAAACCAGTAGCAGTAGAAATCCCTTGACCTAGAGGACCAGTTGTAGCGTCAATCCCTGCTGTATGTCCAAATTCTGGGTGACCTGGTGTTTTTGAACCCCATTGGCGGAAGTTCTTGACTTCTTCCATGCTAACATCTTCAAAACCAGAAAGGTGAAGAAGGGCATAAAGAAGCATAGAGCCGTGTCCTGCTGAAAGAATAAAGCGATCGCGGTTGATCCAGTTTGGTTGAGCTGGATTGATACGAAGTTGCTTTGTAAAGAGGCTATAGGCCATAGGAGCAGCCCCCATAACCACCCCTGGGTGACCTGAGTTTGCTTTGTTGATGGCGTCAATACCTAGAAAACGAATTGCATTAACAGATAGATTTGACATAGAATTTCCTTTCTCTTTGAGGTGATTAATAAATCACACATCCTATTTTACTATTATATGAAAAAATGCATAGAATAGCAATAAAACAATTTGCGTTCATCTAACACATTTGATTTTCTATTCCCTCGTCACTTCATAGTACGGAAGCAAGCGCGCATAAGCCTCTTCTAGCTTCTCCAATATCGCTTCTACTGACTGATTTGCAATGAAGGAAACATCTGCCTTAACCAAAACTTTACGGACTTCCTGACTTCTCACCTTCTCGCGTAAAGTACGACGATTCTCCTCAGTAGCCTCCACCTTATGACTTTCCCCATTTGAGTAGACTAGATAATAAATTCCTTCTACCGCTGGAAGTTCTAAAACCTTGGCTTGCTTGTCTAAAGTCTGCTCGTCTTTCTTGCGCTCGATGAAACTGACTTCCAAAGAAATCCCATAATTAGCAGGTGTTCCATATAAACGAAGAGCCATCATAGGTTCTGTCACTTGTCCGTCTCTCTGTAGATAGGCCCAGAAATGCGGTCGCAAGCGTTGCGCTTGGTTCATCCACTGACTAGTCTGTTGAAGTTGCCATTCTGGATGACTAGCTTGAAAGGTTTTGGCCAATTCTGTAAAAGACTTCCGAGCCTCTTGACCTTTTTGCCGCAAGTCCAACATCTTTTCTCTTTCATCGCCAGCTTTATCAGGATTACGGTACTGGACCCCTTCAAATGATAGGTATTCTCTAACTGCTTTCAGCATATCTGAATCTTTCCTTTCCTAGCAAAAAATCAGGATGAACCTGATTTTGCTTTGCTTATTCTGCGTCTACGACAACATAGCGATTTGGCTCGTCACCTTCAGAGTAACTCGTCACACCATCCATGCGTGAAATAATGCGATGGATAATCTTGCGTTCGCTATTTGACATTGGATCAGTTTGTTGGCTACGTCCTTCTTCTAAAACGCGAGTCGCCAATTTTTGAGCGTAGGTTTGCAAGACTTCTGCACGGTGTTCAACGTAATCATTGACATTGATCGTGATATAGAAGGTTCTTGAATAGCGATTATAAAGGTAATTTTGCGCTAACAGTTGAAGAGCTTTCAAGACTTTTCCGTGGTAGCCGATAATACGACCTGGTTCATTAGTGTCAATTTGAAGATTGATAGTGCGGCGATTGTAGTCGCTTGAAATCGTCCCTTCAACATCCATATCATCTACAATGGTTTGAACGTAGTTAGCTACTTCAGTTGCCACTTGTTCGATGTCATAACTTGGTTCTACTTTCAAGCCTAAATCTTCCAAAGATTGGCTTGTTGCTTCCTGCCTTTCAGTTTCTTTTTCTGGAGCAGATTCCACTTCCTCGGCAGTATCCTCTGGTTCCAAATCATTTAAAATTGAAATATGACCTGTTTCTTCCAAAATCGTGCTGGCATGTTTTTCATTTTTCAGGATTTCAGCCTTGACCTCTTCAGAAACACCTTGACCTTCTTCTTCAATCTTCTTAATCGCTTCAACTACATGCCCCAAATCAACAGTTGCTTCACTTACTGTTTTCACGGGTTCATTTTTTTCATTGACTTCTTTTGGAACCCCTTTAATGGCCTGCTGATTGGCTTTGATCACTGTCGTTTCACTAATAGCTTCGATATCAACTTGAGCCGGCTTCTTACCAAACAAGCCTAAGAATCCTTTTTTCTCTTTAGAAATGACCTTGATGTGGGCCTTCATTCTTGGAATGTCTAATTCTTTCAATCCTTTTTGGATTGCTTCTTCAACCGTTGAACCTGTAAATAATACCATTATCAGATTCCTCCTTATTTTTTCTTTTTCTGTGCTTTTTTCAAAGCTCTTCTCTTCTTGCCTTCTAAATCTTTTTCTGCTTGCGCCACTGCTTCTCTTTCAGCAATAATCTTGAAAGGATTGTTCAAGAAATAGGTTTGCAAAACTTGGTAAGCATTGGATACGGCCCAGTACAAGGCTACACCACTTGGGGCGGAGATAGCAAAAACAAAGATCAATACAGGCATACCATACATCATCCCTGTCGTAGCTCCACTTTTTTCGGACAAAGCTTTATTTGATAACCAGCTACTCAAGAAGGTAAAGACTGCCGCCAAAATTGGAAGGACAAAACTTGTATCTACTCCTCCCAAATTAATCCATAAAAAGTGACCTGTTTTCAAAAAGTCTACTCGACTCAAGGCTTGAAAGAGTGCCAAGAGAACCGGCATTTGTATTAAAATCGGCCAGAGAGAGGATGAATGTTTGATTCCTAACTCTTTATAAACCTTACGCATCTCCTGGTCTAGCTGGGTTCTACTTTCCATATCACGACCCGGATATTGCTCTCGCAAAGCCTTGATGCGCGGTTGAGCCTCTTGCATTTTTCTAGAGGCAACCATCTGTGTCTGAAAGACCGGCAATAAAATCGTCCGGATCAAAATCGTGAAGAGAATAATCCCCACTCCGATACTAATGTCAAAGGACAAAAAGCGGATAATTTCAGCAAAAAAATAGACGAATTTACTCCAAAAGTCTGTCGAATCTGCTGTTATATCGCTAGCTGTACCATTTGTTGCACAGGCTGTCATGATAAACAAGGACAAGCCCAACAAACTAGTCAACTGTAGTTTCTTTTTCACTCCCATTTCCTTCCTGGTAAATCTTTGATAACTTTAATACGTGGAGTAGGTTTTTCTCCATCTCTGCATATTCCAAGGTTTCCACCCCTTTTCGGGCAATCACGACAAAATCAACATGCTCTACTAAACTCCCTTTTACACTTTGTAGAATGTGCCGGATTCGTCTCTTAATTTGATTTCTGGTAACTGCATTCCCCAGCTTTTTGCTGACGGACAGTCCTACTCGAAAATGGTTTTGCTGGTTTTCCAATTGGTAGACAACAAATTTTCGATTGGCAAAACTTGTTCCGTCCTTGAAAATCGCCTTAAAATCTTTCTCTCTTTTTACACGAAAGCTTTTCTTCAAAACTCAACTCCATCTATTAAATTACTACTATTATACCATATTTTTTGAAAAAGCCAATAACAGCAAGGTTTTAGACATTTTCTACATAAAAAAAGCTGGAAAATCTCTTTCCCAACTTCTTTTTACAATCAAATTTTACGTGTATTTACTTATTTTTTCAAGCGTTCAACATCGCGTGCAATCACCAATTCTTCATCTGTTGGAATAACCAAGACACGGATTTTCGCTGCGTCAGTTGAGATGTCTCCCGTTACGCCAAAGACGTTCTTTTCTGGATCCACATCACAACCAAACCAAGAGATACCTGAAATGACATCCTCACGAACCAAAGCTGCATTTTCACCGATACCTGCTGTGAAGATAATCGCATCTGCTCCATTTAGGACTGCAAGGTATTGACCGATATGTTTTTGGATACGATCAACATACATTTCATAAGCCAAAGTCGCATCATGGTCTCCTGCTTCCATGGCAGCAATCACATCACGCATATCGCTTGACTGGCCAGAAACTCCCATGAGCCCTGATTCACGATTGAGAACGCGACTAATATCTTCAGGGGTATTGAAATCCTCTGTATATTGCATGAGATAAGGGATGATAGCAGGGTCAATATCTCCTGTACGAGTTCCCATCATCACACCTCCAAGTGGTGTGAATCCCATAGAAGTATCCACAGACTTCCCACCCTTAACAGCTGTGATAGAAGCCCCGTTACCAATATGGCAGGTAATCAATTTCAAGTCTTCTAGAGGACGGCCCAAAAGTTTCGCTGCTTCTCCTGCGACAAACTGGTGGCTTGTCCCGTGGGCACCATATTTACGAACCTTGTTATCTGTGTAGTATTTAGTTGGTAGAGGGTAGCGATAAGCCTTCTCTGGCATGGTTGTGTGGAATGAGGTATCAAATACGACAACACTGGTAATATCTGGAAGCAATTCCTTAAATGCGCGAATTCCAGCTGCGTTAGCTGGATTGTGAAGAGGAGCCAAGAGTCCCAATTCCTCAACTTTTTCTAACACATCTCCCTCAACAACTGTTGATTCCTTGAAATATTCACCACCTGCAACGACGCGGTGTCCGACACCTGTAATCTCATCGTACCCTTTGATAATATCAAAACGAATCAAGTCATCCAATAAAATTTTAACGGCTTGTGTGTGGTCTTCAATATCAAGAATTTGTTGTTCCGAACGACCGTCAAATTTTACTGTTGAAATTGAATCTTTCAATCCAATACGTTCAATCAAGCCTTTAGCCAAAACTTTCTCTTCTGGCATTTGATAAAGTTGCCATTTCAAGCTTGAGCTTCCTGCATTGATTGCAATTGTTTTTGTCATAAGATGATACCTCTTTTTAAGCGTTTTCATCTATTATAACAAAATCTCTTTTATATTTCAGTACCTTTGCTCCAATTTTGAAAATTTTCTTTAAAGGTCAACAAAACTGACGGATCTTGCAAGCTAGTAAGAGGGTAAACAAAGGGTTCTATTTCCTTGTCTCTTTTCTTCTGTAAGACAAAAATACTTTTAGCTTGGCTTGCAGTTGAGAAAATATCCTCTGGCAGAGCGATGATAGCAGCCAGACTCACTTCGTCTTTGAGCCACCCTTTTAATAAGTCACTTTGAGGACTGGTCAATAAATCACTCGGAGCTAGAAAAATAGCATAGCCATCTGACTTAAGGTACTTGAGACCTTGTTCCATCAGCAAATGGTGGGCATAGGTATGCTCTTGACTAGAAGCAACTTGATAGCGCGAAGCGATGGCATCGTCTGGGTAATAGCCTACAGGCAAGTCACTGATGACCACGTCGCTTTCTTTAAGCATTTGCGGACGAACGGCATCTCCTTGAACAAAACCAGCCTGTAAACCAATCACATCTGACATACTTGCTGCCAAATCAATCAGCAAGTCATCCACTTCGATTCCCAAGTAATCTACTTTTTTAGAGAGGGAAGTCAAGAAAGTAGCCCCCAAAATGCCCATACCAGAGCCTATTTCGAGGATGCTAATTTCCTCTTTATGAAGCAACTCTTCTACAACAAGTACCAAGAGGAGGGCAATGGCATCCGGCGTAAACTGGTGATTGGCCTGTAAAGGCTCCGTTTGTCCTGCCTTCATCAAGAGAAACTGGTAGGTCTTGAGCCACTCTTCCTTACGAAGTGCTAGGCGCTTAAGGGCTTGATTGTTCTCCTTGACCTGCTCTAGTTTGGTCTCGCCATCTAGGTAGATACTATTTTGCTCTACTAAGGCATCATAAAAGTTGGTTACCAAATCACTTTGGATGACTTGGACATTCTCTAGTAAATACGTATAAGCTTGTTCAATTTTTTCAAAATCCATATTCCTATCTTATCAAAATTCCCTTATTTTTTCCATCTGAAGAGAAAAAATCACTGCTTTAGTCAGCGAGTGATTTTTGGGCTACAGTTAAAAAGAGCTCTGCATAATTTCCTTGAAACAAGTCTTCAGCGCTATAGAGAATCTGACTATGCACAGATGAAAAAACCTGCTGAATTAACTTATTTTCCAGTTCAGCTAAATCAAAACCATGATGGTTGGTATCTGTCTTGACAAAATCAGCGATGAGAACTTGTCCATTCTCCCTAAGGTGATGGTAAAACATGGCAAGAGTTGCATCTAGATCAGGCATATGATGAAGAACCCGACTGACAACAATCAGGTCAAATTGCTGTTCCAAGGGATTTGCCAGTAAATCCTGCTCCAAAAACTGGATATTCTTGATGTCTTGTTGCTCTGCTTTCAAACGGGCTTGCTCCAGCATTTTCTCTGAAATGTCTACAAGGGTAACTGACTTGGCCTGCTTGGCTAGGGGCAAGGCTAATAGACCCGTCCCACCACCAAAGTCCAATATTTCCGTGTCTGATAGAAGAGCAATCTGTTTCTCGACCGCTTGACAAGCCAAATTTGCAAGGAAGATATTTTTAGGGGAATCAAAGGTTTCTGCTTTGTGGTTAAAATCGTGTTTCATGTTTTTAGTTTAGCACAAAGTAGTTGAATTTACTAGGAATTATCTTTCTTTTCAGGCTTTTCTTCTGATTTTTTCTTCCCTGCTTGATTGCTTGAATCAGTCGCTACCTCTTCCTTTTTAGCTGTTTTCTTTTCTTGGGTTTTCAGCGGAGGAAAGAGAAATTCATAATTGCCCTTATTCATACGAACACTTGTTGCAAAACCTGTTTTCGTATTTTGATACTTGACTTTTCCTAAGTTAAAGACTCGTTCCCCACTTTCTTGCTCAGCCTTATCCTTACTTCGCTTGGCCATGGCAAAAGCTGCCAACTTTTCTTTGTTTAGGGCAAAGTCTTTGTGATGGGCTACTTGCCGATTTAAATAAAACTGCAACAAAAGGCTAAAAATGGCTGCCATGGTGACTGCATATAAAAGAACGCCTGCCTTAACTTTTTGTTTTTTCCACACGATAGATGAACTCCCTTTCTAAGCCCTTTTGAAATTGGAAACGAAAGCGAACCAATTGATTTTCCTCTGTAATTTGAGCTGATTTGAGTCCATAAACCATAGGTTGGTAGCCCCGTCCGCTGGTATCCGTTTTTCGAAAATCATCCGATTTAGACTTCCATATAGAGATATCCTTACCATCCTGTTTTAAATAGAGGCGATTGCCTTCTACCTTTTCAAACTGCGAACGCTCTAACTCTACCTCCAGTTGATCCACAAACAAGAGCCACTCCTTTTGCTCGCTTTGCTGCTGGTAACGAACTTCTAAAATGAGGAGCTGACTCATAGCTTGAAAAAGGAGCAAGCCTCCGCTAATGACGATAAGGGCAATCAGAGATTCTAAAAGAGTGAAAGCTCTTACCTTACTGCTCTTTAAGATCCAGCAACTTCGATGAACCATGGTAGACCTCCAATCCTTTCTCACTAGCAAATACCTGGATTTCCACTCCATTTACCCTCACTTGATTTTGACCTGTTTGCAAGGCCATCTTCGCCACACGCAAGACTTCTTCCTTTTGCAAGATTTCTGCCTCTTCTTGTCTATTTTTCTGGATTTGTCCCAAAAGAAGGGTCGCAATGCTGGCAAACACAGCCAAAGCTACTACTGCTTCTAGTAAGATTACTGCCTTAATTTTTTGTTTCCTTAGTTCGTTTAATTTTTCCATTTCCTAGATATAATTGATAGCGAATCGCTCCTTTACTGGTCTGAAATTCAACCTTAGCCAGGGACGAATTGCCCCCAGCTCGGTCAAATATAATGCTTTGTCCTGATGGTGCCTGAATTCCTTTAGGAACTGTCAACTTTTGACTGCCATTACTGATCGTCTGTCCATCTAAGTTCAAGCTGGTCTTTTGCTGACTGGCTACACTGCGTTTTTGTGTTTCCCGATAGAGTTCTTCAAACTCCATAAAGAAAATCTGCTCCTCTACCGCTGTAAAAGTGGATTGAACAGAACCAGACAAGCCCAAGGCAACGATACTCACAAGTCCCAAAACCAAGAGACTTTCCAGCATGGTAAAGGCCTTAATCTGCAACAGTTTGACTTGTTTTTTGTTTTGCATGGTAGTCTTTATAAGCTTTAGCTTGCTCAGCTGTGATACGACCGTCTGCTTGTAATTTGCTAAGGCTAGCATCTTCATTCTTGTCCAGACTATAGAGCTCTGCCTGGCTTTCTACGACCTTGACAACAGCAGCTTTTCCTTTATCATCTACGGCATCCTTTTGCTTGGTCAAATTGGGCACAAAGAGCAAGAGAAGAACACTGATGATAAGCAAAACCACTAACATTTCTACCAAAGTGAAAGCTTTAACCTTGGCTTTTTTTAAATTTGTCATGAGTTTTTTCATTTTAAAAATTTACCTCCATATTTTGATACATGGGCATAAGCATTGCCGCATAAAGTAAAACGATAATCAGGGCCACAAAGATAAAAACCAGTGGCTGTACCAGATTCATGGTACGATTAACTCGGGTAAAAAAAGCTTCCCAAGTTTTTTCCGCATAGATTTCCAACTCACTCCCCAGCTTGGACTTGACTTCCCCATACTCGATGATGAGACTCAACTCCTTTTTAAAGAAAGGATAGGTCGCTATGGTTTGAGAAAATTCCCGACCATTTTGCAGGGCTTGAGCCAAATCTTGACCGATTTCTTTAAAGAGCTGAGAACCTTGTTCCTGCATGATCTGAAAAATCTGCGTCAGCTCCATTCCCTGCGAAATCATATTGCCCCATTCACGCGCGTAATAGGCCGTCAGATAGGTCTGGACAAAGATTCCTAGAAAGGGAATCCGCGCTAACATCGAGAAGACCCGCATCTTGGAACTTCTTTTGTAAAAAGTGAGGGCTAAAAGCAAAGATAGAGAGCAAACCAACACTAGTCCTAGAAATATTTGTGGCAGATTGCCGATGATTTGAGTGGCAATATTGCTACTGTCCAGTTGGGGGAGCAAATAATTCCTGAGCCCCAACATGATTAGCAGGAGAAATCCCAGCAAAATCAAAGGATAGGTCGCTACTTCGATTAACTTTTTCTTGACCTTGGCCAAATTATCCAGATATTCTTCTATCTTCCCCAGACTCAGATGGAGATTCCCATGAACTTCAGCTAGAGATAATTGGGTCACAATAGCACTTGAAAAGCCCAAACTGTCCATCATCTCTGAGAAAGATTTCCCCTGAGACAATCCTTGGTGCATCTGGGCCACATAGTCCTTTTCCAGCAGGGCACTTCTGCCCAAAAAGGAAATAATTTCCACCAAATGAAAGCCACTGGAAAAGAGGTTGTTAAACAGGGTGATGATTTTCTTCTGCTTAACTATAGCTAATTTTTTCCGTTTCAGCCTGAAGACTTGTGATATGTCCTTCTTTAAGAAGCTGGTCAATCTGCGCATTCCAGCTGGTTGGCTGGTGTTCTTGAAAGTCTTTGTTTGCAAAGTCAACGATTCCTCCTCTCCCAATTAATCTCTGGTAGCAGACTCCTTGCAGAACAACTGCTAATTCCTCCTCCGTCACACCCAACTCCAGAAGGCGTTCATAAACACCTCGGATACTCTTGGCATGAATGGTTGAAAAGACCGTCGCACCTGTCAAACTGGCTCTGACAACCGCACGCGCCGTCTCGCTGTCACGAATTTCACCGATAATCAAGAGGTCAGGACGATGCCGGAGAGACAGTTTGATGAGATTTTCATAGGTCAAGCCAATCGCTTCATTCAACTGCAACTGGAGCATGTCTTCCTGCTTAATCTCAACAGGATCTTCAATGGACATGACCTGCTGCCCCTTAAAAAGTGACTTGGCCAATTCGTGCATCAAGGTCGTCTTGCCACTTCCGACTGGGCCAGCAAAGAGATAGAGCCCCCGTTGCCTGTACTGCTCGCCCAGTTCGTTCATATCCTGAAACCAGAAATGCAGGTCCTGCTCTTCGTCGTGCAACAAACGAATAACCAAACTCTCATGTCCCCGATAATCTCCTACGGTGGACAAACGCAGAGAAGACACCTTCTCCCCATGCTGATAGTCGCAAGATCCCAGCTGACTACGTCTCTTCTCCCCTACATTCATACCCGCCACAAACTTGAAATGACTAATCACTGCAGCTAAAATATCAAACTCATAGGAGTCAACTAGACACCGTTCATCTCCAACCCGCATGTGAAGTTCGTAGGACTTTTCCTTGGGGATAAAATAGATATCCTGGGCCTTCTTTTCTTTCGCAGTAGCAATAATTTTCTGTGCAATTTCTTGTACCATACCGCCCTCCTTATCTAACTATTCGCAAAAAATAAAAAAAGCAACTTAAAAAGTTACTTTTTTATCTCCATTTCATGCGGCAAGAACGGTGTTTTTCTTGACCTGTTTGTTTTTCGTAGCCTGGACGTAGCTTTTCATCGGGGATGACTTGCTCATCCTGCAACAGTGCCAAAGAATGGTACTGTTGCAAATACTCATCACACTCATCACACCAGCGTTGGTCGGCAGGATCCCAAAAAATAGTCATCAAATCACTCCGACTTTTATAAAGAGGATTCTTCTTTTCCAGCTCAAACCAGCATGATTTATAATATTTTAGAGCATCATAATACTTGTCAAAAGATTGACTCATGATGACATCTTCTTCCCAACCTTCTATGAACCACCACGGTTCAAAATCCCCATACATTTCTATAACACGATACATTCTTACTACTTCCTTTGTATCGTATATTATATCTAATTTTTTATTACAAGAAAAGGATTTTGCTTGCCTTTCCCTTTAGGAAGACTTCTTTAAATACCTTTACAGCCTATCATAAAAATAGGAGTCCTTTATTGACCCCTATTTTTATCTTCTTAGGCTTGATAACGTTTCACACCATCTAGGTAGGTTGCTACCAATTCCAAGTCTTTATCCAGTACGATAAAGTCAGCGTCATAACCTTCACGGATTTGACCACAGACATCATCGATATGAACAGATTTTGCTGGGTTGAGGCTGGCCATCATGACTGCTTCATGCGGATTCGCAATGCCCCATTCGACCACATTTTTCAAACCATCTTTGAGTTTGAGGATTGAACCTGCCAAATTTCCTGTAGATTTGAGGCGAGCAGTTCCATTAGCAACTACTACCGGGAATTCTCCCAACATGTAGTCGCCGTCTTCCAATCCACCCGCTGTCATACAGTCTGTGATAAGGGCGATATTTTCAGTTCCCTTTTGCTTGAGCAAAATATCACAGGCCTTTGGATCTACGTGGTGACCGTCACAGATCAACTCTGCATAGGTATGTGGCAACTCATACATGGCTCCCACCATACCTAGCTCACGGTGAGTCAACCCACGCATTCCATTGTAGGCATGTACCCAAACACTCGCTCCAGCATCGACTGCTTTTTTAGCTTCATCAAAAGTCGCATTGGAGTGTCCAAGAGCAACAGTCACTCCTTCACCCGTAATCGTACGAACAAAGTCTTCTACACCTTCGCGTTCTGGCGCAAGGGCGATTTTATTGAGCAGGCCATTAGCTGCTTTTTGCCAAGCACGAAACTCATCCATGCGGGGGTCCTTCATATAGGCAGGGTTTTGAGCTCCCTTGTATTTCTCTGTGAAATATGGCCCTTCAAAATAGATTCCACGAATCTTGGCTCCACTTGCCTCCTGGTAACGAGCGCCGATATTTTCAGTTACCGCAAGCAACTGCTCGTAAGAGGAAGTCAACGTCGTTGGCAAGAAGCTGGTAACACCCGTGCTAAGCAAGCCTTCACTCATGGTATGAAGGGTTCCTTCGATGTTATTGTCCATGACATCCACACCACCAAATCCATGAATGTGGGTATCCACAAGTCCAGGGGCAATGCTATAACCTGTATAGTCAATCACCTCAGCTCCTTCAGGAATCTGTTCTACATGTTTACCAAACTTGCCATCCACAAGTTCCAAGTAACCGCCACGACGAACTCCGTGTGGGTAGAAAAACTGATCCGCTTTAATATAATTAGGCATAATGATAACCTCCTTGATAGATTGATTCTAGAATTTATTATGTCAATTACATTATAAACCTTTCTTTTTCATTTGTAAATGGTATAGACCTATTTTTCGTGGATATTTTAAAAGAGCTGGATTTCTCCAACTCTTTAATTTTATTTTGATTTTACAGGCAGTTCTTGAGCAGCCTTAACAGCAGCTGCAATCGTTTCTGCGTAAAGTTTAGCACCTTCTTCAATCATGTTGCTATCATTCCCAAAGTGGACTTGGTCGGTTCCAGCCCAGATTTCAGGGTGCTCCTTAGCAACCTTATTCCAGTCAGCGATGCTCACGTAAGGATTCTTTTCAGCTAATTCCCGTGCATAAGCCGCATACTGCTCCACTGATGTATAAGTATCCTTGCTCTTGTCTCCCTCATAAGGTGTCACCAATACCAGATGGTGTCCTTTTGGTAGATTGTTCACGATGCTGTCCAAATCATTCTTATAACCTTCAGGATTGTTGACTCCCGTTGCAATGACAACTGTTTTTAATAGTGCCTTATTCTGACTATTATTGAGCATGATGTCATTGGCTTGCTTGGTCGTTCGACTAACTTGGGCATTGATATTCGCTTCAGGAAGCGCCTCTTGTAAGGCTGTATTGGCACGCAAGGCTACCGAATCTCCTATTAGGCTTGTTCCCTCAGAAATTCCTAGACGACTCAGTTCAGCTTGTTCAGCAAGAGTCTTTGTTTGTCCTATATTGGTCTGGGCTTGTTTGAAACCATTGACCATCAAGTCTGTCTCAAAAGCTCCAACTTGAGGAGCCACAGCTATGATAATCAAGGCAATCAGGGTAAGAATGCCAGCAGCACCAGCACTAATTGGTTTAATATGAGGCAATCGACTAATCTTCCGTATTAAAGGATTGGATTTACCAGCAATCAATGGCTCAATAATATAGAAGGATAGAATAGCAAAGAAATAAGAAAAGATGATTGTCAGAATAACAGCAGGCAGATTACTCATCAACTGAGAAAAGATAATATAAAAAGGCCAGTGGAAGAGATAAACCGCGTAGCTGGTATCCGCTAAAAATGTAATGATCCGAGGTTCTTGTATCTCAGGTGTTTTCTCATGCAAGACACGCGCAGCAAAAATCATAGTCACTGCCGCTAAACTCGCTAGCAAGAAGCCAAATAAGTAAGCGAACAGGTAGGTGAACTTGACAAAGAAGGTCAAGAGCACTAGCACCAAAAGCCCCGCAGCAAACACCAGTAAATTCTGACGAAGATCCCACATCCGGTCAAACTGCTTGACTAAATCGCTCGTCTGACGAACACCCACAACCGTCGCCAAAATACTTCCTAAAAAGAAGGGATAGACATGGGTCAAACTTGAAAAGTAGATAGATGAATAGGAACTAGCCATTAGACTACCAATAAACATAGAGAAAAAGCTAATGATAAAAGCTCCCGCAGAAAGGAGAAAGACGATCCCTCTCAATTGACTACTAGATTTTGAACGTTTCGATAAAAACCAAACCGCTAAGCCCCAAAGGATATAGTAGTGAACCTCAACAGCTAGACTCCAGTTGTGAACAAAGAGATGCTGAATGAACTGAGATTCATAACTTCCCCCTGTTAACATTTCGTAGAAGTTGGTCATAAAACCGAGAACTCCAGCAATCTGGCCACCAATTCCAGCAACATAGTCTTGACGAACCAAGAAAGTAAAGGGCATGGTCACCAAAACCATCAGCACCACAGGTGGTACGATACGATAAAACCGTCTCTTAAAAAAGCCCAGCAAATCAATCTGGCGTGCCTTCCCAAATTCCTCTAAAAGGAGGGAGGTGATCAAAAATCCTGAAAAAGTGAAAAAGACATCTACCCCAAAGAATCCTCCAGGAAAGATCGTTTGAAAGAAGTGGTACAAAAGCACCAAAAGTAAACCTGTAATCCTAATCAAGGAAAACCATTTAATACGCATACGAGTCTATTCTCCATTAAATTAGGGAGCAAAACACCGCCTAATTTCCATTCCATTATACTCCCTATTCTATCAAAAAAATAGGAAAAATCCTAAGAGAAAACTTAGGATTTTGGCATTCTATTTTTACACTTTAGAAATTGCGCCCTGACTTGTTGTAGCCATATTTTTCCACAAAATACTCACGAAATTCCAAGAGATTGTCATCCATAATGGCTTGACGCACTTGCTTCATCAGGTTGAGCAAGAAGTAGAGATTGTGGTAACTAGTCAAGCGGATACCGAAGGTTTCATCAGCCTTGAGCAGGTGACGAAGGTAGGCGCGTGTATAGTTCTTACATGTGTAGCAATCACACTCAGGATCCAGTGGCGTAAAGTCCTCAGCAAACTGGGCATTTTTGACAACCAAACGACCTTGACTGGTCATACAAGTTCCGTTACGAGCGATACGAGTCGGTAAGACACAGTCAAACATATCCACCCCACGAATCACCCCATCAATCAAGCTATCTGGCGCTCCCACACCCATCAAATAGCGAGGTTTGTTTTCAGGAAGCAGTTGGGTTGTAAAGTCCAAGACGGCATTCATTTCTTCGTGCGTTTCTCCCACTGCCAAACCACCTATAGAGTAACCTGGGAAGTCCATGCTGACAAGATCATGCGCTGATTGGCGGCGCAAATCTTCAAATCCTGCCCCCTGTACAATTCCGAACAAGCCTTGGTCATGCGGACGACGATGAGCCTTCAAACCACGCTCAGCCCAACGGCTGGTACGTTCGATTGATTTCTTAACGTAGTCATAAGGTTGGTAAAACTGAGGACATTCATCAAAAGACATCATGATGTCGGAGCCTAGATTGTTCTGAATGGAGATGGCCTTTTCTGGCGATAGGAACATCTTGGAACCATTGAGATGGTTTTTAAAGGTTACTCCTTCTTCGGTGATATTTCGGCTATCAGCTAGGGAATAAACCTGGAAACCACCACTATCCGTCAAGATTGGTTGGTCCCAATTCATGAACTTGTGGAGACCACCTGCGCGTGCGATGAGTTCATCTCCTGGGCGAAGCCATAGATGATAAGTATTAGAGAGGATAATTCCTGATCCCATCTCCTTCAACTCTTCTGGTGACTGGGTTTTTACAGTAGCTTGGGTCCCAACCGGCATAAACATAGGTGTCGGGAAAGTGCCATGAGGGGTGATGATTTCTCCCAGACGAGCTCCCGTGTGTTTTTCTTTCTTAATCAAACGGTATTTGATTGGTGAATCTGACATTTTCTACCTCCGAAGCTGGGAAAGACAGTCCCAGTTCATACTTTATGCCCAAAGGCATACTGTATGATTTTATCAAAAAAACCAGGAACTGTCACGAACTATGGTATAATGAGAGAATGAAATACCCAAAAATTGATTTAAAAACCATTCGTCTGCAGACGAGGCAATTTCAGGCTGAAAATCCCCGCCTATTTCTCGTCTATCTCTTACCTAGCATACTGGTCATCTTATCAGGCTTTCTTAACCCCTTGACTCGTCTCCAAGAAAGTGTTTTAGAGCAATCCTTTTTCAGCATGCTGGCACAAGTGCTCCAAGCCTATCTCTTCCCACTAGTGGTTTCTTTTGTGAGCACGATTTTTCTAGCAGGTGCTGCCTTTGCGACACTCCGACTCCTCAAGGATCCTGATACAAAACTCTCAGTAAAATCAAGCCTGACCCTCTTTGCTGAAGAGCGCTTCTCGCAAACCTTCCTAACTCTGCTCCTCAAACGTTTCTACCTCTTTTTATGGAGCATTCCAAACTTAGTAGGCGTTTATTTTCTCTTTTATAGCAATCTCTTAGCTCGGAGATTTGTCGCCCTACATCCTGAATTTCCAAAATTAGACCTCTCATCAGTTGAAACAGAGCAATTCCTTATGACCTTTGGCCTCTACTTTTTCGCGAGTCTCATCTTGATGATTGTAGGGAACATCCTCTACGTTCCACAACATTATGCCTACTCGCAGGTAGAATTCCTCCTCTGCGACACTCTGGATTTAGGACAGGCTAAACCCCGTCAAATCCTGAAAACCAGCCGTTTCTTGATGAAGGGTTACAAATTTCAACGCTTTGTTCTCGATCTACAACTACTCCCTTGGTACTTCCTCAACTGGCTCACTTTTGGAATTGCTAGCTTCTCAATCCTTCCCTATATCCAAAACAATCACATCTTCTTTTACAGAGTCCTACTAGCCCGTAAACGTCGAAATGGATAAGAGCATACAAAAACCAGCGTCTTCAGGACGCTGGTTTTCTTATTTCAAAAGTAACATACTCAGCAGAGTCAAAATAGCAGGCCCACCTTGCTTCAGAAGAATCTTCTTGTTTATCCTAAAGGAATGACACAAAAAAAGAAGCGGGAACTCAATCAGTTCCCAACTTCCATTTTAATGATTAGTTCATTGATACGTGAACGTGGTCATAGTGGTTTTCGGTCACACTACCACGATCCGGCATTGGATTCCACGTGTAGGCTGGTCCATATTTACTATCATATGGAGCGTAGAAACGTTGCTTCCAGATGATATAGTTGATACCACGGCTAGCCATATTTTTGACTGCATATTCTGCAATTTGATCCCCGAGTGCTGAACTCACTGGAACCATGAAGTCGATGGCCAAACCTTTACCATGGTCGCCACTGTCTCCAGGACGGTAACCACTAAAAGATGTGATGCCAAACAAGTTGGCGATTTCTTCCTTAAAGGCTGCTGTTTGCGGTTGAAGACCAGCATTCTCAGACTTAGCTACAGCAAGTCCTGCATAGTCAGGAGCTGCTGGAGCTGAATAAGTTCTTGAAGGAGTTTGGCTTTGCTCTGCTTGATAAGTCGAAGTTGCAGTATCAGAAGTTGCTGTTGATGCTGCTGTTTCTTCTGTTGCACTTGTTCCTGTTGTATCAGCAGGCGTTTCAGTTGCTGGAGCAGCTGCTACTGGGGCTTCTGCTGGAGTTGTTGCTTGTGGAGCTTCTTCTTCAACTGGGCGAGTTGTTTCTGCTACTGGTGCTTCCGCTAGAGTCGTTTCAGCTGTTTCTTCAGCTACAGATGTTTCTGTAGATGGTGTCTCTTCAGCAACTGTCGCTGTCTCAGAAACTTCTGAACTTGGCGCTACTTCTGCTGGTTTTTCCGTCTCGGTTGCAGTTGGAGCTTCCTCAATTGGTTGAGAAAGGTCTTCTACTTGAACTGTTTGTTCATCGACTGTCACTTGATTGGTTGTCAAATCAGCTGTCGCAGTCGTCACTTCTTCACTAGCATCTGCTTGAGGAGTTTGGATTTCAACTTCCGTTACCTCTTCTGCCTCATTGACAGTTGTAGTGAGGACAGTATCTGGGAAAATCAAGTCCATATTGGTGATTTTGTTCAAATTTGCAAGAACTGTGACATCTACACCCAAGGCTTCTGCAATGGTGCTCAAGGTATCACCATACTGTACTGTATAGCTTGTTTTGTTGTCCGTTTTAGTCAAATCGTTTTGAATTTGCTCAACACTACGTGCAGTCCAAAGGACTTCTTCTGCTTGAGTTGCCAATACTGGGGCAAATGACAAGGCTACTGTTGAGGCTAAAATCATTCTTTTCTTCATTCGTTCATATTCCTTTCAAATGAGTACCTGTCTATCATAACACAAAAAAAGCTGAAAAAAAAGCCTTCTCGGGCCTATTTAATAGAACTGTCTATTCCTTGTAACAAACTCGATTACTTGAAATAGTTTGTTAGGTCTCTGTCACACAACTGACACAATCTTCTCGTTACTTACTCTCAAAAATATGAGGAATATCTGCTAGTGCTCGAATCATGTGATTGCCTTCAAAAGAAGACTCTAAAAAGTTGATGCTTTGAATACCGCTATTCTTGGCAAATTCCACATCCAAAGTCCGGTCTCCTATATAGTAGGTGTTCTCAGAATCCAACTCATACTTGTCTAGCAGATAGGTCGCCGCTTCTGGACTGGGCTTGCGCGCAAAGCCACTCTGACTGGTTAAAATCTCTTTGAAATAAGATTCCAACCCCAAGTCTCTGAGAATGGTAAAAGCATTGTCCCCCTTATGAGTATAGACAAACTGCTGAATCCCTGCTTGGTCTGCCCAAGCTAGCACTTCACGCGCACCTGGCATCAAAACTACCTGGGCATTTTTCTCAGCCAAGCTCTGGGCACGTACCTGATTGAGCACTTCCGCATCCAGGTTTCTCTCTTCTGCCACCTGCTCCAGCAAATCCTGCACAGAAAACTTGAGGATAAACTCTCTCACTTTCTCCTTATCATAAGGAATAGAAAACTGAGCAAAGGTCTCCTTAATCCCTGACAAAATCGCTTCGTAAGAGTCCAATAAAGTCCCGTCTAAATCCCAAATAAATGCTGTTTTTTGCATTTCCTATCCTTTCAAGCTCATATAACGCTGATAACGGTAACGTAGAAATAACCAGCGAAAACCATTATCCAAGAGAGTCCCTGCCCAAATACCAGGCAAGCTCCAACCAAGAACAATCCCCATCAGATAAGCTGTGCCAATGCGGATACACCACATCCCAATACTTGTCGCATAAAAGGGGAGGCGAGCATTTCCCAAGCCCTGCCAAACTGCCGTATAAATAACTGTCCCTGTCGCCATGGGGGTTCCTAGTAGAGAGAACAGCGCCACCAAAACGCTCGCTTCGACTGCTACAGGGTCCGTCGTATAGAGATGAGTCAATGGTGTCCCCAAGGCATAGATACTGAGAGTTAAGGGCAACATGAGAAGCAGGGAAAGCCAAAAGGTTTGCTTGCTCAAATCATCTACTCTTTCCCAGTTATCCTCTCCAACTGCTCGAGCTACCTGCATGACCGTCGCCGTAGCGACGCCAAAGGCAGGCATATAGTTAAACTGGGTCAAGACTTCTCCGACTGCATTCCCCGCTACTGCCTCCGTCCCAAAAGAAACAACCAAGGCAATGATCACTACATCTCCAGTTCGCATCATGAGACGTTCTCCTGCCGCTGGCAAAGCCAAAGTCAATAGTTCCTTATCTAAACCAAAAGTCGGTTTCTCAAAAGGCAGCTTTAATTGCGACCACAAAATCACAAGACCAACTAAGCGAGACAAGATAGTCCCCCAAGCAACACCCGCTATGCCCATATCAAGGACAAAAATAGCTAGACTTGAAAAAAGAATATTCAAGGCATTGGATAAAAGACTAACATAGAGAGGCAGACGTGGATTATGCGTTGCACGAATTAAGGCACCTAGACTCGTCATCAAGCCCAAGAGAACAATCGATCCACCCACCAAAGATAGGTAGAGCCCACCACTCTCAGCCACCTCCTGCTCAGTTCCCAAAAGTCCTATCATCTCTTGCCCAGCAAAGAGCGATAAGGCGCCTAAAAGTGCACTCAGCAATAGGGTTATCTTGAGAGCCTCTGTCACGTGATAAGCCAACTTGGACTGATCTTTCTGCCCCAAACTTTTTGAAATAACGCTGGAAATAGCAGCTCCCAGAGCGATAAAAATCGCCTGATAAATCGTGATAATATTGCCAGCCACTGAAACACCTGAAATGGCGATTAAGCCCAAGTGAGCGACCAAGTAACTGTCCACCATTCCCATGAGCATCTGCAAAAAGTTTTCACCCATAGCTGGCAATGCAATATTAAGAATGTCTTTATTTTTCTTAAACAATCCTTCCTCCTGATGAAAAGAAACTCAGTTGGTTTCCCAACCGAGTTTACTCCCTCTGTCTTAAAGTCCTAGATAAGCCTCAACCGCTGCTTGCATATCAGCAGCTGCCACTGTTGTTTTATGACAAACTGGAGCTGTTTCAAGGCCATCAACCGCTGGTGGCACTGCCACTCCTGAAATGTCATGTAATTGAGCCAAGGCTTCAAAGTCAGTCAAGCCTGCTTTTCCTGTTACAGCTTCTACTGCAACCACTGGGAACTTGTATGGACTAGCTGTTGAAGCAATCACTGTCTTAGTCGCATCGCCAGTAGCCACTTGGTATTTTCTATAAACAGCTGAGGCAACCGCCGTATGTGGATCCTCAATATAGGTATCTGTATCATAAACACGCTTGATTTCTGTCGCAGTTTCTTCCTCAGTTGCATATTCAGCTGCAAAGAGTTCCAGAATCGCTGCATCAAAGTCTGTCAATTCATATTGTCCTTGTGTACTCAAGGCATTCATGAGTTCAGCAGTCTTAACCGCATCATTCCCCAAAAGATGGAAAATCAAACGCTCCAAGTTTGAAGATACCAGGATATCCATAGATGGACTAGTTGTCACTTTAAATTCACGTTTCTTGTCGTAAACACGTGTCTTGAAGAAGTCTGTCAAAACATTGTTGTCATTTGAAGCACAGATTAATTTGCCAACTGGAAGACCGATTTGTTTAGCATAAAAGGCAGCCAAAATATTTCCAAAGTTTCCTGTTGGTACTGTGAAGTTGACCTTTTCACCAGCCACAATCTCACCAGACTTGACCAACTGAGCGTAGGCATAAACATAATAAACAATCTGTGGTACCAAACGACCAATGTTCATAGAGTTAGCTGATGAAAATTGCAGTTTATTGGCAGCCAACTTTTCACGAAGAGCTACATCGTTAAACATATGTTTCACATTTGTTTGCGCATCATCAAAGTTTCCATCAATAGCGATAACATGAGTATTGTCGCCAGTCTGAGTAGTCATTTGCAACTCTTGTACCTTGCTGACACCGTCTTTTGGATAAAAAACGATAATCTCAGTACCAGGCACATCGGCAAATCCTGCCATAGCAGCTTTTCCAGTATCACCAGATGTCGCTGTCAAAATGACAATCTTGTTCTCTAAACCATGCTTTTTAGCGGCTGTCGTCATAAAGTATGGCAAGATAGACAAGGCCATATCCTTAAAGGCAATTGTTGAACCATGGAACAATTCCAAGTTGTATTGCCCATCCAGTTTCACCAATGGCGCAATCGCTGGAGTATCAAACTTGCTATCATAGGCATTGTTGATACAGTAGTCCAACTCCTCAGCCGTAAAGTCATCTAAAAATGCTGATAAAACTAATTTAGCCACTTCTTGGTAAGAAGCATCTTTTAATGTTTCAAAGTCCAAATCAACCTTTGGATAAGTAAGTGGTGTAAACAGACCACCATCCGTCGCCAAACCTTGCAAAATAGCTTGGCTGGCAGTTACTGTATTGTTCGCATCGCGCGTTGATTGATAAACTAATGTCATGAATCTCTATCCTTTATCTATAGTCTCTTCCATTATATCATGATTTTTCAGAAAATTCTCCCTTTATAAGAGAAATTATAATCCCAATTCTTTCTTCAAAGGCTCTAAATAAACCATTTCTTGCTTATCTCTTTTCTCCAGCCCCTCCTCAGCAAGGGTGAGTAAGTCTTTAGAAAACTCGAGAACCGCAGCTTCTTCTTCATCTGTAAGTTTTTTCTTAGAAAATTGTCGCCTTAAAGACTTGTAATCACGACCAGCTGTGGTAAAAAATGGAGCAGTTCGCAAGTAAGCTTCAAGCTTGTCTAAATGAACCAACAAGCCCAAATGAAAGGCAGCAGAAGCAAAAGTTCTATCTAGAGGTTGCGTACACACACTACGAAATTCAATAGTCCCTCGAGTCGTTAAGTCTTGGTACTGGTAACTACGATGGGTTTGGAAATCCTCCTCCTGAGGATGAATTAACACCTCATCCCCATTAAGGGTAAATGCTTGGATTTCAGGTGTAGCCAAATAGTCCCTAGCCTGAATCGGATAAAAATAATAGGTCTGCCCATCACGTTCCGCAGTAAAAATCGCAGAATGATTTAGATAGTTAAAAAAATCATCCTCATCTTTAAATAGTCTAGTATTGACACCTACATTCTCTGGATAGATACCATGCATGGATTCTTCCCAAAAAATATCTCTCGAAATTTTGGTATCCCAATCTGCCCCTGAAAACTCAGAATTGGCAAACAAATAAGCTTTAGCAGCTTCAATTTGTGTAAAAGCATTAATAACACGCAGGTAGTTGGAGCTTGAAACATCTAGTTGAACCTGACTTCCACAGATAAAGGCACCATACTCAGGGAAATGATGTAAATCTGATTTAGTTACATTTCTACTCAAATTCAGATAATCCATCAACATCTGATAGCGGGGATAAGCTACTGGACAATTCTCATTTTTATCCCAGTTGGGATGAATGCCGCAGCCAACAATAGCATGATTAGCTTCACCCAACTTATTCTGAATCGTAGCCATATAGAAGTTAAAGCGTTCTTCTACCTCTTGGATAGATTCGGCCTTTCCGAATGCAAACTCAATCGTCGTATAAGCAACCTCAAACAAGATCGTATCTTGGCTGACTGGATCAAGCAACTGAATTGGATTCCCAAAATCATCCACTTTTTCGATAGTTAAGCCCAGTACTGATGGTAAATACCGAAAGAGATCCTTAACAACTTCACCATCTGTAGCTTTACCCTCTAAATTTACAATAGGATATTCTAACTCAATTCCAATAAATAAATCTGGGTTCTCTTTTATATTCTTTAAGTAACGTTTCTTTAGTAATTCAACAGACCGAGACATTAATCACCAAACTCTTTCATAATCAAAATAAATTGTGAATAAGTAATATTATACCAAAAATACACTAAAAATGACTAGAATAAGAAGAAAAAGATGTTTCATCAGTTATCTGTACTTAAAGAAAAAATATCAAAATCTTCACTAAATCAAAAAACAAGGTCCGAAAACCTTGTCTTTATTACTATACCGGCGGCCGGGGTCGAACCGGCACGTCCTTGCGGACACTGGATTTTGAGTCCAGCGCGTCTGCCAATTCCGCCACGCCGGCAAATAGTAACTGGGGTAGCTGGATTCGAACCAACGCATGAGGGAGTCAAAGTCCCTTGCCTTACCGCTTGGCTATACCCCAATAATATAAAATAGGCGAGTGATGGGGATCGAACCCACGCATGCCAGAGCCACAATCTGGTGTGTTAACCACTTCACCACACCCGCCATAATCATATTAACACGGGCAGTAGGAATTGAACCCACACTGAAGGTTTTGGAGACCTTAGTTCTACCTTTAAACTATGCCCGTAACTAAAGTAATGGAAGGGGAGGGATTCGAACCCCCGAACCCGAAGGAGCGGATTTACAGTCCGCCGCGTTTAGCCTCTTCGCTACCCTTCCAAGTTATAAATAAAATATGGCGCGAGACGGAATCGAACCGCCGACACATGGAGCTTCAATCCATTGCTCTACCAACTGAGCTACCGAGCCAAATTGCGGGAGCAGGATTTGAACCTACGACCTTCGGGTTATGAGCCCGACGAGCTACCGAGCTGCTCCATCCCGCGTTAATATAAAAAGGAGGATGTGGGATTCGAACCCACGCACGCTTTTACACGCCTGACGGTTTTCAAGACCGTTCCCTTCAGCCGGACTTGGGTAATCCTCCAATAAATAGTCCGTACGGGATTCGAACCCGTGTTACCGCCGTGAAAAGGCGGTGTCTTAACCCCTTGACCAACGGACCATATTTATAAATGGGCACGAGTGGACTCGAACCACCGACCTCACGCTTATCAGGCGTGCGCTCTAACCACCTGAGCTACGCGCCCAAGTTTAAAAAACTTGGTAATTGAACAAAGTTCAAAGCGGGTGACGAGAATCGAACTCGCGACAACAGCTTGGAAGGCTGTAGTTTTACCACTAAACTACACCCGCTAAAATGGGAGTTAACGGGATCGAACCGCTGACCCTCTGCTTGTAAGGCAGATGCTCTCCCAGCTGAGCTAAACTCCCTCGAGCTAAGCGACTTCCATATCTCACAGGGGGCAACCCCCAACTACTTCCGGCGTTCTAGGGCTTAACTACTG